>JAEOUK010000507.1 GCA_016839385.1 Promethearchaeota archaeon | reverse complement strand
AACGACGGAGATACGGATAGCGGAGCTGCGATTGAAAATATACTTCTAGGCAGTACTTTCCATGGTCTTGGAGCTTGTTGGCAAGGAGCCATAGATCGCGCTGCTATTCACACATTATTGGGATTGCCAGATTATTTTAAAGTTCAATACGTCATTTCTCTTGGATATCCTGATGAGGAATCCCAAATAGAAGAATTTTCGGGAGATTTCAAATATTGGAAGACTAACGATGGAAAGATGCATGTTCCTAAAAAATCTCTTGATGAAGTAATTCACAAAATTTACAATTAGTCATATAACTTTTTTTTCATAATCATCATTTTATAACCCGCTTAACCTTTCAAATAAGCATATCTAAAGTGAAATACCAATGAAAGCTATCATCTTAAGAAAATATGGTCCTCCCGATGTTCTTCAAGTTCATGAAATTGACAAACCTAATCCTAAAGACAATGAAATTTTACTTCAAGTAAAGGCTGTCTCAGTCTCTATGGGTGATTGTGAAATGAGAGAAGTTCGATTTCCACTCTTTTTACGTATTCTGATAAAACTTTTTGTTGGGATCCGTAAACCACGTAAAAATTTCATACTTGGACAAGAGGTAGCCGGAGTAGTTGAATCTGTTGGGAAAAACGTCACTAATACCAAACCCGGAGATTTATTATTTGGACAATTAGGATTTGAGATGGGTGGGTATGCAGAATATGTTCTTCTAACAGAAAATAACTATTTTACAAAAAAACCAGAAGGCATAAAATTTGAGGAAGCTGCAGTTTTACCCATTGGTGGATTCAATTCCTTACATTTTCTTAGGAAAGCAATCATTCAGAAAGGACAAAAAGTTTTAATAATTGGAGCTGGGGGCAGCATTGGAACGATTGCTGTCCAACTAGCAAAAGCCTTTGGTGCCTATGTGATAGCTGTAGACCGCACTGAAAAATTGGGGATGTTAAGGTCAATTGGTGCTGATCGTGTGATCGATTATACTAGGGATGATTTTGAAAGTAAAGATAATTACAATGTTATTTTTGATGTTGTGGGAAAGGCGTCTTATTCAAGTTGTGTTCGTTCTCTTAAGCAAAATGGATTCTTTCTCATTGCAAATCCGAAATTCAAACATCACATTCGTAAAAGATGGACAAAAATTTTTCAAAAAAAAACTGTTATTACAGGGACTCCAAACGAAAATAGAAAAGATTTAGACTTACTTGCAAACATGGTTATGGAAGGAAAATTAATACCGGTTATTGATAAGACCTATTCTCTTGAAGAAATTGCTGATGCTCACCGATATGTTGAAACTGGGCTTAAAAAAGGAAATGTGGTTTTATCAATACCATATTAAATCTTTGAACCACAAGCAGGACAGAATTTTTTCTCCTTTCCAACTTCTTGACCACAATTAGGGCAAAAACTCGGGATAATCCCATTTGATATTGGCATTTTCTTCTTTGGTATGGTGGATTCTAATGGTGTTTTTGCTCTTATAGACAGATTTTGAGGCGAAATTTGTACGGGTTGACTGGATAAAACTACATCAGCACTCAATATTAAATCATCTATATATTCGACCTTTCCGTCAATTTTTGAATTATTTCCTATTTTCACTACTCTTCCCCGCACATTTCCTTCTACATGAATATTATCGATGTTTACTTCATCCATTCCAATTATATCACCAAATATGTGTGAACGCCATAATTTTCTGAATAAATATAACACTTCGTTTGAAGTGGTGAATTTCACACTATTCGCTTCCACATTTCCTACAACTTTTACCATACCCTTTATCTCTACATAACTATCAGAAAATAGGTTTTCTTTTATCTTTCCTCTCCCACCTACTTTAATTCCTCCTGATGCATTCACTGAACCAGTAGCTCTGAAAAAACCTGAAATGTTGATGAAATCAGTGCTTTCCACGTTACCATCAACCTTTGCGGAACCAGAGATATTCACTTTTCCATGAACAGAAATATTTCCTCCAGCTTTAAACGCACCTGATACATTAACATCCCCGTGACTCATCACAGAACCTGCACATCGGGCTAATCCTGAGCAATTTAATCCATTAATTTCGATATCATCAAAAATCCTACACGCTCCAGAAACTCTTAGTTTTTTAGGTACTACTCCACCTGGTAACCGTGCTGCACCCGAAATTGTCAATGTATCCTGAGATACACGATGACTTCCCATTGCTTTAAAATTCATATTCATTGGATTTTCTGATTGATTAGTCCGAGATTCCTCCAATCGTTTTAAATAGCGCTTTTTTAAATCCTTATACACACGATCGTCAATCTCACCAGCTTTGTAAGCGATTTCTAATTCTTTAAGAATTTCTTCATTTTCATTCTCAGTCATTTTTCACACGATTTTTTTCAATATCTTAAACATGGCGAAATCTTATATAAGCGATTTAGCGACCGTTGTTTATAGAATCAAAATCTCAAACTCTAGGCCTAAAATTTAGATTCTCCAAGTGATTATTTCTATTTTAATTTCTTTGAGGTATTAATCACAAGAAGTAGCTATTTAAATGCTAGAAAGTCGACTTTATAGTACCATCACGATTGCTTAGAATGTGAGATAATAGCCGAATATGATGATTATGGAAGATAACGCTAATGATATTTTCGATGTGTGCATTGTGGGTGCTGGAATTGCTGGATCCACATGTGCTTTTTATCTAGCGGAATTAGGAATAAAAACACTTCTTCTAGAAAAGCAAAAATTTCCGCGCGACAAAATTTGCGGAGACGCAATTACTGCGAGAGCACAAATACATCTTGAACGAATGGGAGTATTGCAAGAAGTACTTTCTGAAAATAAAGGTCATTGGGCAGCAATGGGCGGACTGGTCAGTCCAGGAGGAATTTGTTATATAGGAGATTCCTCAACTGAACAAAGTCATTTAGTCATTGCTATTAAAAGGAAAATTTTAGATGAAAAGATGGTACGATCCGCAATTAAACAAGGTGCAAAACTAATTGAAGAATTTCCCGTATCTACTGCATCCTTATCCCATGAAACTAACGAATGGACAATTTACTCAGAAGTAAAGAATACTACCTATAAATCAAAAATTTTGATAATCGCCGATGGTTCCGCAACACGATTGGGAAAATATTTGGGATATGTCAATGATCCTCCAAATGCAATTTGTAGCAGAGCATATATTGAAAATCATCAATACAAGTATGATGGTCTTTGTTATTATCCTCCTAAACTAGTTCCAGGATATTGTTCTTTATTCAAACAATATGATGGTCAAGTTGGATATTGCTGCTATATTATACCTGGTGGAAAAGCTTCAATATCAAATCTCAGAGAGTTGCATCATGAATTTATCACTAAAGATCCTTTTATGAGTAAACACATTGGACCGAATCCGACTTTGGAAAGTATGAAAGCAGCTCCTATACGATTTGGAGGAATAAAGAAAAGTTATGGAGATAATCTCATGATTGTGGGGGATGCTGCAGGTCATGTGGATCCTTTAACTGGTGAGGGGATACAATATGCTATGGACGCTGCAGAGATCGCAGCAAAAATAGCCCAAAAATCTCTCGCTGAGGGCAATTTTACTAAGAAATTTTTTTCTAAATATCAGAAAGAGTGGCAGAAGTCATTTGGTAGAGACTTT
>JAEOUK010000506.1 GCA_016839385.1 Promethearchaeota archaeon | reverse complement strand
TTAAATAGTTCATTCGTTTTTTATCATTTTTTTAATTACTAGTGTGGATACTAGATCTATTATTATTACATAAGCAATACCAGCGAAAAATTAGGTTATTGTCATCATTTGTTGTAGAAATGCGAAGCTAACAGATACTATCGCTCCAATCAATAATCCACGAATTAAAGCTTCCCATATTTGATTTTTTTCGCTTAAAAAGTGGAATTCTCCTGCTAAACCAATTATAATTCCCATTATTAATCTATTATACCACGCTCCTAGGAGATAAATAGCTGCACTTGGAGAAGGATCTGGAGGAAGCCTTTGATTGACACCAATAATACATATTATACCCAAAATTGCACCCAAACCAGCACTAATAAGAGTCCTTAGATATATTTTTTTCATAACCATACTTAGTTCTTTCAAATTTTTAATTCTTCTATTATAACTCAAATTTTGCACCAAAGGAATTAATTTACAAGGGTTTTATGTATATTTAGAGGTATAAAGAATATTGAGTGAAGATTATTCTAAAATTCTCAATGATATTAATTCGATAGAGATTGCTGCCAAAGATAAAGGATTGGCAAAATTGGGCGATGAAATTATCAATATGACGTTTTCCTTGGCAGAATCCTTATTCATTAACAAAGCAACGGGAGAAAAAGTTAATAAAACAGCACTTTCTGAGGGAATGAAATTATCTGGATTAAGATTTTTAGCAAAGACTAGAGCTAATTCACATACAATTGCTGATAGCGCGGAAGCGATTATTGCCTTTGCATTTCTTCAGAAAAAAGCGAGTGTAGAGGATTTCGTGGAAAAAATTCTCAAGGGATTTAGGAAAAAGGAATATCCATGGATGGATACTCAAATGAAACGTAACGCTGATATTAGTGGCATAACAGAGTTACTACTTTTCATAAAAACTCTATATTACATTGAATAAAGTCTCTAAAGGTTAATTTTAAATCCATTAAAGAAGTAAAGGTCAAAGAAATGGCACAACCATTAGGATATACTGGAACAATATTGTGGGTGAATTTAAGTAAGAATAAAATTTCTGAAGAAAAACCCGAAGAAAAAATTTATCGTTCGTATTTAGGAGGATATGGACTAGGAGTATACTACATATACTCACGAATTAAACCTGGATGTGATCCGTTGGGTCCGGAAAACATATTAGGTTTTTGTCCTGGGTTACTTACTGGTACTGCCGCACCATTATCAGGTAGATATGTTGTATGTGGAAAAAGTCCTTTAACCGGTAAAGGTAAACGAAAAAATGGTTCTTTAGGTACTGGAGGATGGGGTAATTCAAATTCAGGTGGAAAATTTGGACCTGCTATTCGTCGTAGCGGATTAGATGGTATTTTCATTGATGGTATATCAGAAAATCCAGTTTATTTGTTAATTCAAGATAAGAAAGTAACAATTGAATCAGCTGATGAAATTTGGGGGATAGATTGTGTAGAAACAGAGGAATTTTTGAAAAGTAAACATGGGTCCAATTGCGAGATCGCATCTATTGGTCAAGCAGGAGAAAATCTTAGCTTGGTATCTGGAGTAGTTACGGATGAGGGAAGAATTGCTGGACGAAGTGGTCTTGGAGCAGTAATGGGTTCAAAAAAACTCAAAGCAGTATGTATTTCTGGAAAATCACAGCTATCTCATGTTGATAAAAAACTTATGTTGGATCTCTCGAAATCATATGGAAAAAAGATTCAATCATATCTAAAAAGCAAGATGATGAATAAGATGATTCCTGTGTTGGATTACATCACACCTGTTGCTAGATTTTTTAACATCGATTTGCAAAGCACGGGAGGAGGAGGAGAAAGCCTTGCTAAAATGACAGCTGTGGGTTTAAGTGGATCTGAATTAGGAACAACTATTTCCAATGTGATGAGTGTCCAATCTGGGGATTCACCTGTGAAAAATTTCAAGGGGGTAGGATATAAAGATTTTCCCATGAAAAATGCTATGAAACTGCGAGGAAAACGTGTTAAATCCTATGTTCTAAAGCGATATGGGTGTTTTAGCTGTCCAATTCGTTGTGGAGCCATTATTGAATATGAGGATCTTCCATATGACAAGAAAACATCCCATCGTCCTGAATATGAAACAACTTCAGCATTTGGATCATTGATATTGAATGATGATATACACGCATTATTTATTATCAACGAAATGTTAAATCGAGCTGGAATGGATTCCATATCAGCAGGAGCTATTGTTGCATATACATTGGAATGTGTGGAGAATGCTATACTTACACAAGCAGATTTTAAATGTAAAAAGCACCCAGAGGGTTTCCTTCCAAAATGGGGGGATTCACAGGCAATTATTACATTATTAGAATTGATTATAAACCGAGAGGGTGTAGGAGATAAACTTGCTGATGGAACTCTACGTGCATCCGAACATTTCCAAGGAACTTCGGAATTTGTAATGCATTGCAATGGACAAGAGTTACCAATGCATGATCCTCGTTATAATCCAAGTATGGGTTTGACATATATAACGGATCCAACTCCTGGTCGACATACAGCAGCTAGCATGGACACAGAAGGAGGTTTGGGATTAAATCATTTTATCAAAGAAATCGATTTCGAAAACTCCCGTGATCCAATCGAAAAAGCACGATATTCTGCCAAAGTTGCACAGTTCCACCAAATTTTTGAAGCTTTAGGATTATGCATGTTGGCGATTAACCTAGCTCAATATCCTATTATAGAACTAGTAAGAGCATCTACAGGATGGGAATGGACACCAGAGGAAATTTTGGAGACTGGACACCGTATCCAGACATTAAGGCAAATGTTCAATGCAAGAGAAGGAGCAATTCGACATGATATAAGCCAACGAGCAATTGGAAGTCCTCCACTACCAAAAGGTCCAACAAGAGATATATCATTAGATTTAGAAATAATGGCGAAAGCGTATTATACTTCAATGGGATTCCAAGAAAACGGCTTACCAATGGAAAGCACATTAAAAAAATTGGATCTTGATTTCTGTGTAAAGGATCTGGAGATTTCAGAGGGAAATCTCAAACCACTCATAAATGAATGGACTCAAAAAAAAGGAAATGAAATAAATTTCGGAAAAAGGTATAATTACCGATTATTCTCTGGTGGATAAATTAATGATTTCTTTCCTTTAACACACGGAATGCTTCCCATATAGAATTATATCCAATATCTTCCCCCCAGCCATATGCATTAACATAATCTCCAACAAGAAAGCAATTTTCTATGCCAGGGATCTGAGTTTTAGGACGAATATCCTTGTATTGATCAGTAGATATAAATGTGTTATCTACTAGTTCATGAACACGTATTCGCTCAAATTCAATGTTTTTTTCTATCTTTGGATACATTTTGATGATTCTTTCTCTTAGATTTTCTATTCTTTTTTCAATAAATGCACTATCTTTTATTTCTGCAGGACGAACAGGTGAAAATATGGTCAACAATAGTTTTCCTGGAGGGGCAACAGAAGATTCTATATTTGAAAGATAGATTCCAAAAGCATCCGGATTCTCAATATGCAATAAGCTCCTACTTTTATACGGGCGAGCGGATAAAGCAATATCCATGGAAATCCCGGTTGTAGGGACAAGTCTTTTGATAAACTCTTTTATATTGGGATCGAGTAAATTTTCTCCATCTCGCTGAAATAATCTCGGTACACGTTTTGGTGGTAATGCAAGTACGAAATTCTTTGCGGAATAGGATCCTAATGATGTTAGAACCTTTCTTGCTTCCATTCGTTTTTTGTCATTTTCTTCAAAAATTAGCTGACGAGATTCACATCCAGTAATTATTTTACCATTTCGCTCAATAACTTCCGCAAATCGATCGATTATATTTTGCCATCCACCATCAGGATATCCAAATAACACTGGTTGTTTAGAACTCCATTTGATAGCTCGTAATATTTCCCCAGCAGAAACGAGATCAGGATAGGGACAATTCATCAAAACTCCTGCAGCAAGTTTTAAATAATGAGCAGAAGTTTCATTCATCTTCTTACTTTCATTGAATTCTTGAAGCGTTATATCACGCATCTCTTCATATGTACACTTGAAACCACTTGTAAAAATACGAATTAGCTTCCAAACTCCAAAATAATCACTTTTTCTCATCTGATTGATGTTACGTGGAATGGATATCCATCCTTGTTTGAAGTATTTGAGTTTTGATTGTTCATACAAATTAGGTTTTAGTTTTTTAGTTTCTTCAGTCCCAACATACAAATGATAATGACGAACGGGGTGAATTAATAATCTCTTATAATTTTCATCTTTCATGGTACGAAGTATATCATTCAGGGGATTTTTCCAACCAAATTTCATCAAATGAAATGGATGCTCGTCCAAGATAAAACCTTTTTTCTTAGTTGTTTGGGAACGTCCCCCAATTTTTGATTCCTTTTCAATGACTAAAACTTTGGAACCTTCAAAGGATAATAGGGCGGCTATACCTAAGCCGGACAATCCTCCACCGATGACAATATAATCCCAAACTTCTTCAGATCCAACATCAATCATGTGAGGTCGCCTTATTTAATTGCGAAATGCAGAACTAAACCGTACATACATTTAGGATGTTTGAATATATAACTCTGAGGATCATCAATATAATTAAAGAACCAAGAAGGAAATTTAGCAAATATTTTATTTTCTAAAATGGATGAATTTTAGTTAAAAAAGAAAATGAAAATAGAGATTAATTTTATTTTTAATATAAATATTCAGATCTATTGCTTATCAATGTCGAGAATTACTCCAACACATACGGTTCGAGCCATATCTCGTACTGCTAAACGCCCAAGCTCAGGAAAATCCTTGTATTTTTCAACACAGGCTTTCTTAATTGGAGAGAGTTTGACAATGGCAACATCGTTTTTCTTGAGGAATTGTGGATTCTCTTCCATTACTTGTCCTGTTCGCGGATCTAATTTTTTAGAGAGTTCTACAAACTTGAATGCAATTTGCAAAGTGTGGGAGTGCACAACTGGAGTGTATCCAATTGCGATTGCGGTTGGATGATAGATAACGATGATTTGTGCTGTTATATTTTGACCCGGTACCACAATGGTGCATGGCTTTCCTGCATGTGTAACTACATCTCCACGATGAAAGTCTTTAATGGTTGCTCCTCGAACGTTAAATCCAATATTATCTCCCGGGATTGCTTCTGTTTGACTTTCATGGTGCATCTCAATAGATCGGACTTCACCTTGAAAGCCACCAGGATTTACTTGGACTTTATCACTAACTTTCATTGTCCCAGTTTCTACACGACCTACAGGCACCACACCGGCACCTTTGATCTTGTAAACATCTTGGACTGGAAGTCTAAGATCCTTATCAGTAGGTTTCTCTGGTAATTCAAACAAGTCTAAAGCCTCGAATAAGGTTGGTCCAGTATACCAATCCATATTCTTAGATTTCTCTACTAAATTGTCTCCTTCAAGGGCAGATACAGGGATAAAGTTAATATCTTCAGTCTTATAACCAACAATTTTCAAGAGTTTCTTGGTTTCTGAAACTACTTCATCATAGCGATCTTTCTTATAGCCCCAGGAAGGATCGTCTGCCTTATTGACAGCAACGACAATTTGCTTTACACCTAAGGTTTTTGCTAAGAATGCATGTTCTCTTGTCTGACCGATATCGCTGATACCAGATTCGAACTCACCTTTCTTTCCAGACACAACTAAAATAGCAGCGTCGGCTTGGGATGCACCAGTAATCATGTTTTTTACGAAATCAGCATGTCCTGGGGCATCAATGATAGTGAACGTATACTTATTGGTTGGAAACTTACGGAACGTTAAATCTATAGTAATTCCACGTTTCCTCTCTTCAGCTAAGGCGTCAAAGAAGAAAGCATACTTCCAAGATTCTCTGTCTAGCTCTTGTGCTAGTTTTTCCAACTCTCGAGCCTCACGATCTGTTACGGCACCGGCCGCAACGAGTACGTGGCCCATGAGAGTGCTCTTGCCATGATCTATGTGACCGATGACGACGAGATTCATGTGAGGTTTCTCTTTTTTACTCATAGTAATCAACTAAGGTAGTAAATGTAATTTTGCTTTAGTCAGCTAACGACTATTGCCTTTTCGTATACACCCTTTTTTAATAATTTTGCGAATTTAAGCGATCAAAATCGCTTATATTCCCAGAAGGGTGGGTAAATGTTAGCACGAAATCATTTAAAGTATTAGGATTACAACGTTGGATTTGTGTCAAATTTCAAATTTTGTTTGAAATATTGAAAAAAAATTCTATAACTTACTTAATTAAAAGTATATGAAATAATGAGATAGTTATTCGAGTCGATTTCTTAGTATTTCAATGTTCTCCAAACTCGAGGCTTCAATTTCTTTTGCTTTTTTGATGAGTTTATATTTCTTTTTTCTCGCTAATTCCTTTACTCGTGCTTTCTCTAACAGTTGTGCAATCTTTGTATATTTTTCTTCTAGAGTTTTTACTAATTTGAAATCATCCATGCTCTTTGCCACAGCATCTTCATAATAAGGTAAATCTCGAAAATATAGTGCAGCGTGCTTTCGACACTCCATCCAAACCGTTCCATTCCAAAAATGACCGTGATTATTCCCATCATTCTTTTCTAAATAGCTTAACCAATTATCATATCCTTTAAATCCGGTTGCATAATAGGATTTACCATTGTGAGTTTCCGGTTGTGGATATTCATTTTTTAGTAATCGGATCGCCAGATCCAAAGAATCTTTAATAACTCTCTTTGGATGAGCAGGTTTAGTTTTTTTTACTGCAACCGCGAATGAATGTACTTCATCCCCATATTCT
>JAEOUK010000505.1 GCA_016839385.1 Promethearchaeota archaeon | reverse complement strand
AGGTAGCCCATGATAATTCCAGACAACAACAGCGTGAGAAAAGGATGCAATTTAAATTTAGTCGTTGCAAGAATAATCGCAATAATTACAATGATTAGAAACAATAAACTCAACATTAGATATACTCCTGATAAAACTTAGTGCGCAGAAATTAATGAAAAGATAAAATTTCAAAAAATAAATTACTACAAAATCCAGAGTATACGCTCAATAACTGATGGTAAAGATGCGCTGTCATTCCTGACGAAGCGAAGCGTAATTCAGGAATCTCCTGGGTACAAATAAGATTCCTGCATTCGCAAAAATGACATACTTTATATGAAGTCCATTTACCATAATATTGAAAGGATACTATTTTTTTATAATTCGAGATCCTACATGGCTAAATTAGAAATTCTCATTTTTGTTTAACAGGGATTTTTACGTCGCTAATAAACCCTCGTTATCACTCGAACTCGAAAGTCAAAACTCTATTGTCCCACCATGGGATTCGAATCATGCCAAGCGAATTAATCCAATCCATCAACAAAGGCATTTCTGGTTTTTTTGAAAACTTTACAATCACAGAATTTTCCTTGACTGTAATATAAGATTTAATATCGATAAATTTTTTAGAAATCGTAGTCGGTTTCGCATTCAAAAACCATTTGGTCTTTTGTGCTAATAATTTATATAATGTGTTGCAGATTAATGTCATCGCAATATCAAAATCGACTTTAACAACCACAGGAGAAGAAAGTGCGTTCAAGTTGAAAAAATCAACATTTTCCTGAATATTGTTTTCAACACGCCAACGATGGGAGTAGAAAGTTATAATTCCTTTTTTATTCGTTTTCAAATCATTGGTAACAATATTCATTGGCAATTCTCGGCCTGTCCCTTTTACAATCAACTGGCGAACATCATTATCATAACCAGATAATGGGATAAATGACTCGGAGACTTGTAAATTCCGATATTGCCTTTTAACATTATCCAAAATAAGTTTTTCCCAATTCGCAATTTTTCCGATCTGCTGTAAATAATTTTTTCCTCGTCTTTTCAATGTGATAAATAAAATTCCCTGTTGGTTTAGTTGATTCAAATGAGAATAAGTTGTCAGTTTAGAATCGAAAACCAAACGTTCCGGCAATAACCCGGTGCTATCTTTGTAAAATTTTACAAACTCAAGCACTTCATCTTGTTGATGTTCTCGCCTGATTTCCCCATTTGAATAACATAAAAAAGTTGTTTCTAAATCTTGCGCAAAAAAAGACAGAACACTCTTCATACTTTTACCACGAGTAGGAACCCAATGATTTTCAAGTGAAGATTCATCACCGAAATGTGGAATAGAATGGAAATCTAAATTAATTGCTTTGCCTTTTATATAGCCTTGTTTTTGCAATACTTTTGTAAATCCTTTTAACAACGTTCGAACATATTCGCGCGGGTGACGATACGAATAACTGCCAATTGCTGAGGATTTAGGTAACACATTTAATCCGGCAAACAAACCCAATCCATAATCAAAACTAAAATCATCAATATGGCATATTCGTTTTTGGCCTAATAACTTCAAGGCGAGATAAGACATACAATAAGATATTCTCGGGATCATTTCCGAACTGTAAAAATCAATAGCATTGAATAACTCATGGACACCAAGCTGCATAATAATTGGTAAAAATAGGAAAATCCCCCCATGCATGGTGGAAAATTCTGTCCTTTTTCCAAACTGACAAACATCAGCGATCTCGGCATAATTTATTTCTTGTTGCCTGGCTTCTAATCTTTCTCGATAAGTCCGGCGAAATAACTTTGTAAATCCCTCCTTTTTAAGGATATTCAAAATTAGAGTTTGACTGACTGAAATATCTTCATGGTATAATTTCTCTTGAATTTCTTCAACAGAATAGTTCCTTTTTCGCAGTCTTATAATTCTATCCTTTGCACTGAGGGTTTTTAGATGATCTCCCCTGGGTCCCTTTTTGAGCTCCTGAAAAAAAGCTTCGGCAGCTAAGTTTTTCGCGTCACGTTTCAATGATTTGAATGAATATAATGTATAACCATATTTATCCGCGATTTCTTGATTGGAAAGTCCGTCCACAAAAGCTGCTCGGAGGGCTTCGTACCGCCGTTGCATTGAATGTTTTGGTTCGGTGAAAAATTTTTTATTCATAGCAAAAGAGGGTTTAATAGCTAAGTAATATTATTTTTATTAATTGTCATAATTATAATAAGAACATTTAACACCCTTAAATATAAGACTTTTTATTGAATTTGTCAACAATTAATTTCATATTAACAATATTTATTAACCCTCTTTTGTAAATAATTAACCCTCGCTTTTAATTTCCCTAATGATTTTGATTATAATATTTTCTCCAAGCATATATGAATCTCAAATTTATTTCTGATTTAAAAATATAATCTTATTGACTGTTAAAAATCATGTATCATCTTAATTATATATATGTTAAATATATCTATTCTTCCTGTATTAATTGCATAAATTCATTCTCAAAAATTGCATATCTAAAAAGGTCGAAATAATATTTGAATCGTCCTCTATTTCTTAGATAATTAAAGAGGGTTTATTATAAGAGTAAAAATCCCTGTTCAACGTATTAACCAATCCCGAGTTGGGACGCATACCCCGTGAAAATAACGCTACTTTTAGACGACGATGCGACTCAACGTAGAATACGCTCTGCCATCGTCACTAAAATTCCCTAACGAACCGGCGAGAAAGATATGGTTTTTATCTATTATGCTGGGCATGGTGCTTCGGTAATTGATCCGAGAAGTCGTTTGCAGGATGGAATGGAAAAATATCTCATACCAACCGACGCCGAATTAGGTGATCTT
>JAEOUK010000504.1 GCA_016839385.1 Promethearchaeota archaeon | reverse complement strand
CGGTGCAAATATATGAATGTATTTCAAGCCTATGATCTCTTTTGCTTTCTTGAATTTATCATAAAGATCTAATGGATCTCCCACAGACGCAGTTGCTACATAAGGTATGTTATGCATAGCCATTATTCCAGGCAAGTTCTTTTTCTGTTGCACTTTTCCAAAATATGTTGTAGTAGTTATTGCCCCAACAGGCGTAGAACTTGATCGCTGGATACCTGTATTCATATAGGCTTCATTATCGTAACACACATAGATGATATTTGTACCTCGTTCTGCAGCTCCACTTAGTGCTTGAATACCAATGTCAGTTGTTCCACCATCTCCAGCATAAGCAACGACGGTATAATCTTCATATCCACGTGCTTTTAAACCATGATATACACCAGTTGCAGCAGAAGCAGCGCCTGCAAAAACCATGTTAATAAATGGAAAATCAGGTGCAGCCTTTGGCCATACACCTGGTACTACATTCAAGCATGATGCGGGACTTACAAATATCGTTTTTGGTCCTAGTGCTTTAAGTGCCCATCGTAGAGATAAATCTAATCCACATCCAGCACATGTGGAATTACCAGGCAAGAAGAATTCCTGATCTCTATATGGAATCGTTTTTACATCTTTCATATTAGTCATTAGTTTGCCCTCCTGTCAATTGTACCTGTCCAATAAGTCGCGTGCATATAATCCTTAGTGTGAGGATATTCTCCTTTATCTAACACATGGAATAAAATTTCAAATTGCTCACGCTGTTCTTCTGGTAATACATCTCTTCCACCCAATCCGTTAATAAATGGCACAATCGATAAATCTCGGGTGGTATTATCATTTTGTAAGGCAGATCTTACGTCAGAGGAAATTGGTCCTCCAGTTGGGCTTCCGAATGCAGTTGCTCTATCAACTACACCAATAATTTTGGCATGTTTAACCGCTTCAATTAATTCTTCAGTGGGGAATGGTCTATAGGTTCGGAGGTTTATCATTCCGACTTTGTAACTCTCATCTCGAAGTGCATCTACGGTAAGTTCCATTTGCTTCCCAATTTCACCTCAATTAATAATTATGTATTCCGCATCAGAAGATCTGTACTGTATAAATAATCCATTTCCATAATTTCTACCAAATTTTTTATTGAATTCATTTGTTACTTCCTTGATTTTATCTTTTGCACGTAAATGGGCAAGGTGAATTTTCATACGAAATTCTTGATAGAAATCTCCCGGCATAACTAGTGCTCCATGCATCATAGGGCGGTCTGGATCGAGAAATATATGGTCCCATCCTTTTTCAGGGATCTCCGGCAGGAATGCGTCTATTTCTGATTGAGAAGGCATATCGACCGGCTTGGAGGTATGACTAAGAATAAATCCTCCATAAGCCGTCATTAATGGTAACATAACATCCCTATCTTCTGTAATTTTGTATCCCATTAACACACTATCATATATTTCTTGATGTGTGGAATTGAGCTGGATCATCCACCCAGAATCTCGTTGTGACATTACATCTGAAAAATCTGCCCAAATGTTCCACGGTGGAGCAATTCCCCGAGAGGCAATCGACATAACCATCGGAAGTCTGGTACCGGCTGCCCAATGAACGGGTTCTGCCATATAAAGTAAGCCTTGACCACTAGTTCCAGTGAATGTTCGTGTTCCTGCAATACTAGCACCAACCAATGCTGCCATTACGGAATGCTCGGATTCCATACGGATAAATTCACAATTCATTTTTCCCGAATCTACGAGTTCCGAAATTTTTTCTACAACTAAGGTTTGGGGAGTAATAGGAAATGCTGTTACAACTTGTACTCGAGCGGCTCGGGCAGCATATGCAGCTGCAAAATTACCTTTTAGCAAATGAACCCCCTCAAATTCTGATTTTACTTTTGCCATTTTAATTGACCCCCTGAGCTTCACTTTCTCGAATCATAGAAATGCATTTCACTGGACATTGATTTGCACAAATTCCGCAACCCTTGCAGTAATTATAATCTACATGGTAATATCCATCCTCACCTTCATGAATAACACCTTCTGGACAATACAAATAACAGAAACCACATTTCGTGCACTTTTCGTAATTATGTACGGGTCGCACAGTTCTCCAAGATCCCGTATCACTAGCATTGGCTGGTAGACATATTGGAATGGGGGGTAGATCTTTCCAAGATTCATAATGTTGCACTTTTGGTCGTGTATCCTTATCTTTACATATATTTTTCCAATCTGGCATTAAATTTTCCTCCCAACTTTTTTCACGGAATTATACGCTTCTTCTGCAGCAACGTAATTTCTCTCCCAATTTTTCCCGAATCGATCTTTATATACATTTTTCATAATGTCTAATGAATACATTCCTGTTATTTTCGCAAAAGCGCCTAACAGAAGAGTATTTAGTATGGGAAAGCCTGCAATTAGCAGATCATTTTTCATGGAGATTCCTGTCGCGTCCACAATCCACACATCGAGATCAGAATTTATACAGTCAAGATTCACATTTTCAGGTGCATTGATGAGAATAGTTCCTGATAAACTGCTCACAACAGAGGGAATATCGAGAAGAGTATAATCAAATATTATTGTATAATCAGCTTTTCGAACTCCTGTGTACATCTTAATTTCTTTGTCGCGAGATAATCTTACAAAACCTTGGATTGGTGCTCCCCGCCGTTCAGCACCAATTTTTGGAATATCAAGAACATCTTTAAACCCCGCCTCAAAAGAACATGCACATAACAAGTTAGAAGCTGTGATTGCCCCTTGACCGCCTCTACCGTGAATTACTACGTTGATTAGATCATTTGTGCTTGATACAGCTTGAGTCATATTCTAAACCTTTTGTTTCTTCAAATAAAAATAAACTTACTCCTAGTTTAGTGTATTCAAAATCAGTTTTATATCCATATAAAGTTTTATCTCAAAATCTAAAACTTCAATACCTATTTTAGCTTGAAATTATTATAGGTGGTTTGAAATGGGAAAGCCAAGGGAAAAAAAATCCACAATACATGAAAAATATAGCTTACCCGAAATGCAAGAAGTGACTTGTCCTCGCTGTAAAGAAGGGAAAATCAAGATAAACCGTACCTTACATCAGTTACCGGACAAAGAAGAAATTCTGATTTTATTGATGGAGTGCGAAAAATGTTCTTTTAGACGTTCGGATGTGATCCCATTAAGTAGTGCATTTCAACCCGGTACATATACCCTTCATGTTAAGGAAGGAGATTTAACTGCGAAGATATTTCGTAGCCCTACTGGAATTATTACGTTACCGGAGGCTGATTTTGAAATAGAACCGGGGAGAGCTGCAGAGTACCTTATCACAAACGTGGAAGGTATACTCAATCGCATGATCAAATGGACGAATTTTATGCTACCTCAATACTCCAAAGATGAACATGAATATACAAAAGTTAAAAGTACACTCGATACTCTCACTAAATGCAAAAATGGAACTTTAGATTTCACATTAATTTTGACTGATGATAGTGGAGGAAGTTACATTATCAGTAGCAAAGAGGATACCCTCCATTTTGATCCTATATCCTAAAGTGAAGAATAACAAAACTCTTTACATTCCCTATATTTTTCTTCTTAATTTCAATCATATAGTGATGAAGACAATTGATAGTAGGAATATTAACTGGTGGAGGAGACGCTCCCGGTCTTAATGCAACAATTTATGGAGTGTTGTTGCGTGCCTACCAATTAAAAGATGTAGAAGTAATTGGAATAAAACAAGGATGGAAAATTTTCACTTTCCCTAAAGAGGAAATTCTCGAAATCAAAGATCACTACCTAGAAAAATTGGACATTGGAGAACTTGATGATCTTCATACACGAGGTGGAACGATTTTATATACTTCACGATCCAACCCGTTTAAAGCGGTTACCCAGACTAATGATCCGAAAGAAAAAGAGGATTTACGTAAAGAAATTGCATTAGATCTAAAAGAAAAGATGGATCTTTTGGGATTAGATGCAATGGTTATTATCGGGGGGGATGATACTTGTGGAGTGGGAGCTGCTATGTTTCAATATACTAAAGCAAAAGTTGTAGCATGTCCCAAAACTATAGATAACGATCTTGCAGGTACAGATTACACTTTTGGATTCTTTTCGAGTGCACAACTTGCAAGTAACTCATTGGATAGTATAACGACTACTGCTCATAGCCATCAAAGAATATTTGTTGTTGAAATTATGGGGCGAGATGCTGGGTGGCTAACGCTTTTTAGTGGGCTAGCTTCTGGAGCAGATATAATCTTACTCCCAGAAACCCCTTTTGACTTCCAACGCGATGTGATTGATGTTTTACGAGAAAGAGTTAAAGCGGGTTACACATACCATATTATCGCTTGTGCAGAAGGTGCTTATCCGAGCATGGAATCCCTTGAGAGAGATTTTACTGTTGTATCTGCAGAAGATATTCACAATCTTCCCCGAGATTCGTTTGGACACCCCGCACTCCATGCCTTAAAGATTGCAGATAAAATTGCAAAGCAAATTCGGAAAACTAAGGATTTAGAAGAAACATTTAATAAGTATCACACTAATTTCGAGGTTCGTTCGGTAGTATTAGGGCATACTATGAGAGCTGGTACTCCAAATGTCTATGATCGTATAACTGGGTTAAGATATGGTTATCATGCAATGACATTAATAGGAGAAGGAACGTACGGAAAAATGGCGAGTCTTCAAGGAACTCAAATTCGGTCTGTAGACATCGAAGTTGGTTCAAAAAAGAAATATGTTAGACCCGACTCAGACCTTGTTAAAATTAGGGATGCAATGGTTGAAGTCAAGCATAAAAGTAAAGAAAAATACTATATCTAATCCACTTTTTAACTTTATTATTCTATGTCACATTTTTGGACTATTTAAAGAGAATCGAAAATCAGATTTCTCTCCGATAAAAAATTCCTAAACAACCTAGATCATTTAGGTGAGATTTGCCAACACAAACGTAAGATAATAATTAGTATATTATCCAAAACCGAAAGTGTAGGTTATTATTATGGCAGAAGATCAAGATTTTTTGTCGGCGAAACCCTTAGTAGTCGACAACGGTACCGGTATTTCTAAGAACGGGTTTGCGGGAGAGGACCAACCGCGCTCAGTTTTCCCCACTTTAATTGGATATCCAAAATACACTTCAATTATGACTGACGTAGAGCACTACACTCGAGAATACTATATTGGTGAAGAAGCCCTTCAACTAAAAGGTGTTCTAAAGTTAATGTTCCCTGTTGAGCATGGTATCATTGAAGATTGGTTAGCCATGGAGAAAATCTGGCATTATACGTTCTACACAGATTTACGTGTAGATCCTAGTGAACATCCAGTTTTATTAACTGAGGCACCATTGAACCCACGTCCAAATCGTGAACGTATGGCTGAAATTATGTTCGAAACCTTTAACACTCCCGCGATATACGTAGCAATGCAAGCAGTACTGTCTTTATATGCATCTGGTCGTACCACTGGTTGTGTATTAGACATTGGTGACGGTGTATCCCACGTTGTGCCAATCTACGAAGGTTTTGCATTATCCCACGCAATTGCCCGATTAGACTTAGCAGGACGAGACATTACCACTTACCTACAACGATTACTACGACAGAAAGGATTTAGTTTCACAACATCCGCAGAAAAAGAAATTGTTCGAGATATTAAAGAGAAACTTTGTTACGTTGCATTAGACCCAGAGAAAGAAATCATGCTTTCAAAGAAAATTTCCGGCAACGAGAAAGTGTACATGTTACCCGACGGTGAAACCATTACTGTTGGTGTAGAGCGATTCCTTGCACCAGAGTGCTTCTTCAATCCATCTGTGATTGGAAAAGAGTTGGAGCCTTTAGATGATGTATTATGCAACTCTATTAAGAGCTGTGACGTCGACTTGCGACGTGACTTATATGCAAACATTGTATTATCTGGTGGTTCTACAATGTATCCTGGTTTGAAGGAACGTTTAACTCGCGAAATCAAACAACAAGTCGCGGAAAGTGTAGAAGTAAAAGTTATTGCGCCACCTGAGCGTATGTATTCTGTATGGATTGGAGGATCTATCCTAGCATCCTTGAAAACATTCCAAAGAATGTGGGTATCCCGACGTGAATACAAAGAATTAGGTGCAAGCGTAATCCACCGATGCTTCTAAGAAACTAACAATAAAATCAATCTATTTTTCCTTATTTCTTATTATAAAAAGATTAATCCTAAACAGCGAGTTTTAGGAAAAAGAGAATTACACAGTTATAAACCGTGATTTTGTTATAATTTCCACTTTATCATTCCAAATGATGACATCGTTTTCTAAGCGTTGACCACCTAAACCCTCAACATATACCCCAGGTTCGATAGTGAATACCATTCCATTTTCCGCTTTCACTTCCTTCCAATATTGTAGATATACAGGATCTTTGGGTTTTCCAGCTACACTGGGAGCGTCATGAGTTGCTAGTCCAATTCCGTGTCCCAGAGAATGTGGCATTTGGAATCCTTCTTTTTCAATTTCATTAATCGCTGCTTCATGAACTTTATATAGGGGAACATTCACATCAAGCACTTCAATAGCTGCTTCATATGCTTTTCGGGTTAATTCTCGAATTTGTTTCTGCTTCTCATCTAATTCTCCAAAACTCATGGGCACCGTAATGTCGGAACGATATCCTTTATAGTTTGCACCAAAATCTATTATAGCTAATCCAGGAATTGCAAGTTTTTCAGTGCTGGCTAATGGAAAACAATGTATTTGATGTGATCTAGTAGTATTACCTACCAATGCATCAAAAGCGACATCAATTGCACCCAAATCGATCATTTTCTTTCTAACCATAATACTTAGATCATTTTCAGTTTCATCAGTCGCATTTTGAGCGAATTTTTCAATTTCGGGAATGGCTTTGTTTCCAATATTCGCTGCTTCTCGCAAGAGGTCAAGTTCTTGAGCCGACTTTGTAGTACGTAAATCATCTAATAACATAGAAATTTTATGCGGTTCAGGAAACAGCTTTAAATTAGGTGCATTGTTTTTGAGCATCAAGTATGAACCATATGAATGGGAATATGGGACCCCGATTGTAACCTCATTTTTCTGTATTTTCTCACTGAGGAGAAACTGCATAAATTTCATTTGATTTTTTTCAAAATTCTGCATGTCGAAAATTTCATCCGCAATAGCATATTTATTTGCCAATGGAATATCCCAAGGTACCAGATAGGTTTCTCCTTTTTGTGTAACATATACCGTAGCATCTTGCGGATGTCCTGTTAGATATTGCATGTTAACATTTCGAGTTACTTCATTATCATTAATCATTAAGAAGTCTATATTAGTCTCATGGAGAAAGTCAATAATTTTCGTGAATTTCTCATCAGTTATTGGTTTGAATTTTTCCATAAACAGTATTTGGAGCACATAGTTGAAAAATCTTCATAACTGTTTTTCTTAGCATGATTGATTGATATGTTTTTAAATCTCTATATCGACCAAGTGAGTATGAATGACAATACAAATGAAAAATTAGGAAAATTTGATCAACCAATAAAAGAAAACCGTCTCAATTGGGTTCTTTTTGTGGTGTGTATCAATATATTATTATTTGGCGCGATTTTTGCAGTAGATTGGACCGTTGTGTTATATGAATGGATTAACTTTCCGGG
>JAEOUK010000017.1 GCA_016839385.1 Promethearchaeota archaeon | reverse complement strand
ATTAGGTTTGAGCTTGTTTCGATTCTTCCCGCAGTATCAATTAAAACCACATCTATATTTTTTGCTTGTGCGTGGTTTACCGCGTCAAATGCTACAGCAGCTGCATCAGAACCATATGTTTGTGCAATGACTCGAATACCTAATTTTTCACCATGCTGTTGGAGTTGTTGAATACTTCCAGCTCTGAATGTATCTCCAGCAGCGAATACGCAAGAATAGCCGTTATTTAAGAGCATCTTCCCTAATTTTGCAATAGAAAGTGTTTTTCCGACACCATTTACACCAAAGAAAGCTATTGTCAAAACTTTCTTCTTCTTCTTCGCTTCTTTTACTGTTTCTAGCAAATCAACTTTCTTTTTTGGTGAAAGAATATCAAGAAGAACCTCGCGTAAAGCACTCAACACTAAAGGTTTTGGATTTGAAAAACGTGTTTGTTCTGTTTTTAGAAGAATTTTGGTAAGATTTTCACATATTGCATCAGCTGTGACTACTGAAACTTCATTTTTCATTAAAATATCTTTTAATTCTTTAGACAACTTAGTAACTGATTTAGGAGAAATTTCTGTAATTGTTATTTTCTTAATTAATTTTGAGACGTTATTTCTTAATTGATCAAACAAGTAAACCCCATCCTCTGGAATCATGTAACTGACTTTACGATGCGATCAATTTCTCTCAGACGTTCAATTACTTCATTATAACTAGCTTTAATTTGAGTTAACTGATTTTCCACTTCAGATTTCTTTTTCTTAATTCCATCAAGTGCATCATCAATTGATTTCTCACTGTGGATACCTGCGCCTATGGTTACAATTACCTTTTCAGCATTTGTAATGGATGTGTAGATAAAATTGCCTGCACCGATAGGTAACAATATTTGTTGATTCTCCTTAGCATCCTTTAATTCAACTAAAGTTTGCTCTGAGGTTTGTATTTCGTTATAATAACTATTTAATATCTCAATTTGCTGATTATATCTTGTTGCTTGTTGTTCCAACTGTTGAGCAGCTAAAAGTAGATTATTAATTTCATCATTGGAAATTTTATCTGAAGGTATATTTTCTGCCAATTAACTCACTTTCTTTTAGGTAATGCTAGATCATCTTCAGTTGCAAAGGTTTTTACGATAGCATCTTTGATTTCTTCAGGGTCAGTTATCTCCTTGATATCTTTTGAATCAATGTAAATTAGGTTTCGTTTCACCCTATGTTTACTCCCAATAACTGAATAAACCATTTCTAGTGCATCTTCTACATTCAATGCTCTTACATACTTACCGAAAGGAATTTTTTCTTTCTTTTTCCTAAATTCTCCACGAATATGGAATGTTTTTACAGAACTCATCTGGGTTCACCACGCATTAACATCTGGTGTTTATTAAAAGGCTTTTTCAACTTTTTGAATTGATAGTTATTAGGGAGCAAGTAAAATTTCAAAGATTCTCATACTTTCAGGTCCTGTACTATCGGATCCTATGACTGCTCCTTTTGAATTAGAAAGAATACCTACTCTAGGATAAGGTATCCCTCTATTTATTGTACAAACATCTGTTCGCACTTTTAAAACTGAAGATATTTCGCTTATTTCTTCTTCCGAAAGAAGAGGATGTACTAGTGCTCCCTTATTTGTACTCATAGCAATACTACCAACAAGAGGTGATCCTAACATAGAACCAACAATCGTTTCAATACCTAGACTATCTTTTATTAGGTTACGTGTTTCTTTTTCGAACATTTCACTGATAATTGCTCCTTTATCATTCATAACAATCAAGTTACCTAAGGCGGTATATTTGCTGTCTACCTCAATGATTTCAATCTCGTCACCTAACGCTTCACCAATTAGTTGTTTTTCTTTTTGAGTGACATTTTGAGGAATCAATAATGAATTTGAATTGCCTGCAGTAAAAGTCCCTACCAGAACAGAACTAGCAACAGTTGTTTGAATTACTTTTGTTCTTAAAATATTCTGTATCATTTCTATTCTGTTGTCTTTTGTTCCTTGTGGAACAATGGAAAAATTCTCTGTGGATAAAGCAAAAATACCCAAACTTGAATTTCCTAGAATGGTTGTTCGTGCTATATCCAAATTTTTCACCCTCAAAAAATAGAGGAAGGAGTAGATTATTCTTTCTCCTCTTGTTCTGACTCTTTTTCTGTTACGGCATCTGTTTGAAGTTCTTCTTCGATGGAAGCATCATCAGCTTCCTCCTCTTCTTCATCTTCTTCTTCAAGTTCACCTGGTAGTGAAATGCCTTCTAAATCAGGGCGAGCAGAAACGTCAACTTTTTCATGAATTAATTCAATTGTTGCTATTTTCTCTTCTTCAATGGTTTCGACAATAGCGCGAACTTTGACTTTTCGTGGAGGTTTTTCAATACCTCTTTCCCATAGGAATTCATTTAATTCATTTGTGATCACAACAACATCAGCTTTGGTATGTTTGATAATAAAAGCCTTTAAAATTCTAATGGCTTTTGGTGTTCTCTTATATGCAGCTGTTTTATTTAATTGTGGGTAAAATGGAATAGTAAAAATACTTTCAATAGCTTCTTGAGACATATTCTATAACTCCTTATCTTTTTATACTTGTTGAACGCCACTTTCTACGTTTAGGATGATTGCGAAAGCGACGATTTGTTCTTATAACACACCAGCTGGGTACGGGGTTATTTGTTTTCATTTCCCTCGCATATCTCAGCTTCTTTGATAAATTTCTGTATCTTGCCATTATAATCGCCTTATATCTACTTTAGTCTCTCTTTTCTGTCCTTGGATTTTACGAAGGATCTCTTTTAGTTGTTCATCATTGATTTTTTCTCTTACTCCTCCTTGTTGTGCAATTTGAATTAACCTTAATTCAACCGCTTCAGCAATTTGAGGACGGACGAGTTTTACATTAGAAAGCCTTTGTCTAGCTTCTTCAGTTAAGATTTGACGTAATATTGATTGTTTCTGTGCTTCAAGAGCAGCT
>JAEOUK010000503.1 GCA_016839385.1 Promethearchaeota archaeon | reverse complement strand
TTATCAACAACTCAACTGATCCTAAAGGAATTTTTCAAGATTTCGAGCAAACTTCTCAGCAATATACAATGATAGAGTTTTTTCAGCGTATGCAACTGTTCCCAGTAATTGATTCTTAAACGTTACAACACCAAACAGTTTTTCAGTAACTGGTTAACTTAGTGAAGCATTAAAATCCACATTCTTGTGATATGTTCTGGAAAATCAAAAATTTATTGAAGAAATCAATTTTCTTTGTTCCCGAATTCCAGAAGAAGAGTATAAACAGAATAGGATCTCATCTATTATGGTAAAAAAACTATCTCGAGTACGGAGAAATGAAAATTTGATAGATAAAAATAGCTGAATAATTGAAAGAACTTTTCTTAATCTGGAGAGAAGTTTAGACCACATCCAGCTTGTTTTTCATTTTTAATTCCATCTTATAGATATTCACTCTTTTCACTCCTCCTACAAATTTCCCAGAATGTTTTGATTTTTAACCGTTGAAAAATTCATTTATGTACTTAGATTTCAAATGTGGTATGGCAAATATGGAAAATAAAATATATAGTTATGATACAATTCAACGTGTAAAAGATCATGTGGCGAATTTGGTTAAAGAACAGCTAGACCGTATTGAACTGATGAAACAGGAACATGATTTCATAGATTACACTAATCTGAAGAAGATTATCATAGGTGTGGTACCTGGTGATGGAATAGGTCCTGAAATTACAAAACATGCTCAAATAATCCTAGAATTTCTTTTGAAGGAAGAAATAAAATCTGAAGCAATTGAAATTAAGCAGGTTGAGGGTCTCACAATAGAAAATCGAGCCAAACTTATGAAAGCAATTCCTGATGATGTTTTGGAGGAACTTAAAAAATGTCATGTTATATTAAAGGGACCAACAATGACTCCCCGTAAAGGAGATCCATGGCCAAATATAGAAAGTGCAAATGTTGCTATGCGTAGATATCTAGACCTTTTTGCTAATGTCAGACCAGTTCGAGTGCCTCATCTCGGAATAGACTGGATGTTTTTCAGAGAAAATACGGAAGGTGCTTATGTCTTGGGGAGTAAAGGAATTAATGTTACTGAAGATTTATCACTCGATTTTACTGCTGTGACTAAACAAGGATCAGAACGCATCATTCGAGCAGGTTTTGATTATGCTAAAAAGAATCGCATCAATAAAGTATCCATCGTAACCAAAGCAAACGTAATTAAAACTACCGATGGTATGTTCTTGAATATTGCAGAAAGAATTGCAAAAGAATATCCTGATGTGGAATGGGACGATTGGTATGTTGATATTATGACTGCGAAACTCATAGACCCAGCAAGGCAAAAACATTTCCGTGTAATTATTGCTCCTAATCTGTACGGAGACATTCTAACTGATCAAGCGGGACAGTTCCAAGGAGGAGTTGGAACTGCTGGAAGTGCTAATATTGGCAAGAATTATGCAATGTTTGAAGCTATACATGGAACAGCTGACAAAATGATTGCGGAAGGCAGGGGAAAATATGCTGATCCATCTAGTATTATCAAAGCAGCTGCACTCTTGCTTAATCATATTGGCTATAATGAGCAAGCACAAAAGTTAGAAATGTCATTGGATATTTGCGCATTATATGAACAGAAACTAAAAATGACTGGAAGATCTAATGGTTCTACGGGAAGTGAATTTGCTCAGTATATTATGCAAACCCTTAAAGATCCAAAGCTTGAAGAAAAATACGCTAGTTATCAAAAGTAAAACGAAGTCTCTTTTTCTTTCTCTTATTTTTCCCCTTCATTCTTCGCTATTAATTGCTCATATGAGAAGTAAAGTGAATTAATGCACGAATGTTTCGATCGGATAACCTATATTTGAATCCATGTTACGTGGGTGAATATAGTGGATTCCTAAAAATATACCCTAATTTATGGGTAATTGCCCCAAACGTATCAAATAAACCCCAAACATAAATTTTAAATCTATTTCTTCCAAGATCTAACCAAAGTCTACTTTTCGTTTGAGTGTAAAAAAAATGAAAACTAAAGTTATAATTATCGGAGCGTTGGGTTACGATTTTCACCTCTTTAACACCTATTTCCGAAATAACGAGGATTATGAGGTTGTAGCGTTCACCTACGCAAGCGAACAAAACGTTGGAACAACTGAGGAAGAAGAACGTAAGTATCCACCTGAACTCGCAGGAAAGCTTTACCCTAACGGTGTTCCTATGGTCCCGGAATATCGACTTATTGAGACTATTAAGAAATATGATGCAGATGAGGTTGTTTTCGCATACTCTGATGTATCTCATGAGGAATTAATGCATAAAGGTTCTCGAGCTTTAGCTGCAGGTGCAAATTACCGCCTTGTTTCAGGGAAAAATACCATGATAAAGTCCACCAAACCTGTAGTATCTATCGTAGCAGTACGAACAGGTTGTGGTAAGTCTCAAGTATCCCGAGCAACTTATCGTTATTTAAAATCTAAAGGATATCGAGTAGTCGCTATCCGCGAACCTATGCCTTACGGTGATTTATTAGAGCAAGAAGTTATGCGTTTTGCTACATATGAAGATTTAGACAAATATAAGTGCACGATTGAAGAGCGTGAGGAATACGAACCGTATATTGAACAAGGATTAGTCATTTACAGCGGTGTTGATTATGAAAAAATCGTTCGTGAAGCAGAAAAAGAAGCTGATGTGATTGTCTTCGATGGGGGTAACAACGAGATTTCATTTTATATTCCTAATTTACAATTCGTTGTTGTAGATCCATTACGTCCTGGTCATGAAAACCGATTCCACCCTGGAGAAGTAAATGCTCGAACTGCTAGTGCTTATGTTATTAATAAAATGAACAGTGCTAAACCTGAAGATGTTAAATTTGTAGAAAAGAACTTGGACGAATTGAATCCCAATGCAGTCAGAATTTACACAAATTCTGTAGTAACTATTGATAAACCAGAAGAAGTAAAGGGAAGACGAGCTATCGTTGTAGAAGATGGTCCAACTTTAACACACGGCAACATGAGCGTAGGTGCTGGATTCTATGCCGCCAAGGAACACGGATGTACCATAGTAGATCCAAAACCACACGTCGTTGGGACAATGGCAAAAGTTTTCAAAGAATTTCCACAAATTACCGAAATTGTTCCAGCAATGGGATATAATGATGAACAAATCCGAGACATGGAAACGACTTTGAATAACATCGACGCTGATATTATCATTGATGGTTCTCCAATAGACTTAGCAAAATTGGTCAAAGTAAACAAGCCAATCTATAGAACATACTATGATATCGAAAAATATGGTGATTCTGTTACCATTGAAGATATGCTTGATAAGTTTATTAAGAAGCACTTGAAATAACTCTCTTTATTTCTTTTATTTTCTTTTAATTATCCTATTATCGTTCAATTTCATTATTACATTATTATTTTACATCTTAATAGAATGGGATTCCTATGGGATTATCCTATAGCGCATTTACTAAGCATTTATAACAACATCACAAAATCTTTTTATGCATTCGGAGTGATCTATGTTTATTTGTAGGAGTGGATTGTGTGATTTTAGCAGAATTGAAGTATGAAAAAGGTCAGCTTGAAAAGGGTTATAATAATCAAACACTTTACATTAATCTTAACTCAAATGAGATAAAAATTAAGCCTGTAACCGTTAGTATGAAAGAGAAATTTATTGGGGGAAAAGGTTTTGACCTCTGGTTAATGTGGAATTCTCTACCGAAAGATAAAATTGTAAAATGGGATGATCCTGAAAATGAAATTTGTATAGCATCTGGTCCTCTTTCTGGAACCAACTTCATTCCAGGAAGTGGGAAAAGTATCGTTACGACAATATCACCACTAACTGGTGCGATTATAGACTCAAATGTCGGTGGATTTTTCGGACCTTTCTTAAAATACTCTGGATTTGATGCAATTGAAATTCAAGGTAAAGCGAAAGAAGAAGTGATCATCTCTGTTGATGGAGAAAATTGCGTTATTCAAATTGAAACTGCTGAAAACACTGCTGAATATGCACATGAATTAACACAAGAGCTCACCTCAAAATTTGCTGAAGGGGATGAACCTGTTGATAAATACCGAGTTTCAATTGTCTCTACAGGACCTGCTGCTAAACATACTAATTGGGGTATGCTGAACTTCTCATGGTACACCCTTCCTCGAAAGTGGGCTTCTTATAAGCAAGCAGGGCGTGGAGGGATAGGCTCGGTTTTTATAGATAAAAAAATTAAAGCTCTAGTATGTATATCTCCACGTAAACCTGATAAAACTGTTGGGGCTGCAGATAGAGATTTAGCACGTGGTTCTGGAGGAAATCACAATAAAGAAATTGTAACCCATGATCCAAACCAGAACGAGATGCGAAAAGTTGGTACTGGACATTTACCAGAAATAATGAATGAGTTCGATCTTCTTCCAACAGAGAATTTCCGATATGGTAGACATAAAACGTACAAAGTAGAGATGGAGCATGAATTCCCATATAGTAGAGAGGTATGGAAGAAAATTATGGTTGATGAAAGAGGACTTAGTGGTTGTTGGACAGGTTGTACCATAGCTTGCTCGCATTTTTCACCTAATCACTCACTTTTAACAGGACCCTTCAAAGGCCAGATAGTTCCTATAGATGGTCCAGAATACGAAACTATCGCTGGATGCGGCTCAAACTGGGGTGTTTGGGACCCTAAATGGATTTTGGAAGTGAATTTCTACTGTGATACATATGGTGTTGATACTATCTCTGTGGGAACCGGTATTGCATTTGTTATGGAATGTTATGAAGAAGGAATTATAAATAAGGAAATCACTGGAGGTTTAGAACTTAAATTCGGTAATGCAGAAGCTGCAATTGAATTGATTCACCAAATGGCACGTGGAGAAGGTTTTGGGGTAACAGTAGGTAAGGGAATACGTCAAATGAAGAAAATTTTTGCGGAATATCCCCACAATAAAGAAAAGGATGGCATTATGGATTTTCTAAATTCAATTGGAATGGAACATAAGGGTTTAGAAGTATCAGAATACATGACCAAGGAGTCTATAGCTCAACAAGGTGGTTACGGATTCGCACTTAAGGGTCCTCAACATGATGAAGCTTGGTTAATTTTCGAAGATATGGTAAGAAAGTCTATCCCTACGTTTGAAGACAAAGCTAACGCACTCTGTTGGTTTCCATTTTTTAGAACATGGTTTGGATTGAACGGTTTATGTAAATTGCCTTGGAATGATGTACAACCTCCTGATAATAAAGATAATCCTATCAAAAATGAAAAAGGGGAACTCTATCGAGCTCGAAGTCCGAAACACGTGCAATTTTATGCTAACTATGCTCAGGGTATTACGGGTGTACCCACGACTCCTGAGGATATAGTCAAGCGAAGCGAAGTAGTATATAATTTCCAACGGATTTTTAACATTCGGTTAGGACATGGATTAAGAAAGGATGATGAGAACTTCCCTTATCGAGGAATGGGACCTGTTACGAAACTGGAATATGAAAGTCGTCAAGAACGATATGATGGACAACTAAAAGAAATTCTAGGAGTAGACCCTAAGGGCAAAACTACTGAAGAAAAATTGAAAATCTTACGAGATTACCGCGAATCTCAATATACAAAATTACAAAATGTCGTCTATGAAAAACGGGGCTGGAACCAAAAAGGATGCCCTACAATCGAGAAAGTAAGGCAATTAGGTATTGATTTCGAAGATGTTCTAAAGATAATTGAACCACATCAGTAAATCCAACCAATGGAAGCATTCAAAACATATGAACGAAATAACCAAACACCCAATCCTTCCAATTCCGGAGAGGAGAAAAGTTCCGTTTACATTTAATGGAAATCCTCTGGAAGGATATGAAGGAATTGTCATTTCCTCTAATCTTTTTCTTAATGGAATCAAAATATTTGGGCACCATCATAAAGATAATTCTCCTCAAGGAATCTTTTGCAGTATGGGACAATGTTCTCAGTGTACAGTATTAGTAGATGGACAACCTATGAAATCCTGTGTGATTCCATTAAGACCAGGAATGAAAATTGAGAGTTGTGAGGGGAATCCTGAGTTACCTGCTGACGATACTAAAAAGGAAGTCGAACCAATCGAAATCACTGAAGTTAATACATTGATCATTGGAGCAGGTCCTTCAGGCCTTTCTGCGGCTAAAACTCTGGGAGAAAAAGGAGTAGAAGTTTTACTTATTGATGATAAAGATCGAACTGGTGGGAAACTCGTTCTTCAAACCCACAAATTCTTTGGATCGCAACAAGATGTGTATGCTGGTAAACGTGGTATAGATATAGCAGAGATATTAGGTAACCAAGTTAAAGAGATTTCCTCTGTAAAACTGTGGTTGAATACTACTGCTATCGGATTATTTAGTGATGGATTTGTAGGCATACTAAAAGATCAAGAAAAATACATTCTTATAAAACCTAAAAACTTGCTAATAGCGACAGGTGCACGGGAAAAAATGCTAGTCTTTCCGGGAAACACTCTACCAGGAGTTTATGGAGCAGGTGCTTTTCAAACTCTTGTAAATCGGGATCTCATAAGACCTGCTGAAAAAGTATTCATTGTAGGTGGAGGAAATGTGGGATTGATTGCAGGTTATCATGCTATTCAAGCTGGTATTGAAGTAATTGGATTAATAGAAGCTCTACCCCAATGTGGCGGTTATAAAGTTCACGAGGAAAAATTACGACGATTAGGAGTTCCAATTCGCACACGTCATACTATAGTCTCTGCAAACGGTGATAATGAAGTCGAGTCGATCACTATTAGCAAAATTGATGATAAATGGAAACTCATTCCTGGAACTGAACAGACATTCAAGTGTGATACTATATTAATTGCAGTTGGATTAAATCCAGTAAATGAATTTTTTACTAAAGCAAAAGAATACGGATACAATGTATGGAGTTGTGGTGATTCACAAGAGATTGCGGAAGCCTCTGCAGCCATTTTCACAGGACGTATCGAAGCTATTAAAATGCTGAAATTCATGGGATTGGATACATCTACTTGTGATGATCTAGCAGTTCTCGAGCAAAAAGCTGCAATCATGAAGGCTCATCCGCCTACCCCTACGCAATTTGCATGTACCGATTTGGAAGAAGGAATTTTTCCGATTTTTCATTGTACACAAGAAATTCCCTGTAATCCTTGTACTGCAGTATGTCCGCAAGGACAAATTCATACAATTGATGATGTAATCAATCAACTCCCATATTTCCAGGGTGAAAAAAATTGTATTGGGTGTGGAGCATGTGTAGCGGTTTGTCCTGGACTTGCTATTACTCTTGTTGATTACAGGAGAGATCCTCAAAACCCTCACGTCACTTTCCCAATAGAATTATCCGAAAATAAAATTGAAAGAGGTACTGATGTTTTAGTGGCTAGTGAAGAGGGAGATCTTGGTAAGTACACTGTGCTATTCTCTCGAATTTTAAAACAATATCCTAAAACACAATTGATTACAGTGGAATTACCTGCAAATATTGCGAAAAAAGCTACTGCGGTAAAATTGATACCCAAAAAAGAGCCAACCGTCGATATAATTGACCAATATAAATCAGATCATGTAGATGATGATACGATTGTATGCAGATGTGAACGTGTATCAGCTGCAACTGTTCGGCAATGGATTCGTAAAGGAGTAACTGATTTTAATGAGCTAAAAGGGTTAACCAAAGTAGGTATGGGGGCGTGTGGAGGAAAAACTTGTATCCCAATCATTATGCGAATATTTCGAGAAGAGGGAGTACTAACTGAAGATGTCACGGAGAACACAATTCGTCCATTGTTCGTCGAAGTTTCATTGGGTATATTCGCTGGAGTCAAGAGGGAGGAGAAAAAATGAGTTCTTATGATGTTATTATCATTGGAGCGGGAAGTGTTGGAACCCCGACTGCAATGGCTCTTGCGAATATCGGATTAAAAATTTTAGTTATAGATAAATTTCCTTCCGTTGCTCAAGGAGATAATAAACATGCTATTGGAGGTATACGAGCAACTCATTCACAAAAAAGTAAGATCCATGTATGTCAACGCTCAATCGAAATTTTTTCAACATGGGAAGAGAAACATGGAAGTGATATTTGGTGGACACAAGGCGGTTATTCGTTCATTGCTAGAACTCTTGAGCATGAAAATCTTCTACGAGAAACCGTGGAATTACAGAAAAGTTATGGATTGAATATCAATTTTGTAGATGGGGAAAAAATTCAAGATTTAATACCTGGAATAAATTCAGATGGACTGCGTGGAGGGACATTCAGCCCTGAAGACGGGAATGCTTCTCCGTTGTATAGTGTACACGCATTTTACGATAATGCGGTGGAAAATGGAGCAGAATTTCAGTTCAAAGAAGAAGTAACAGATATTCTTACAGATTGTCATAGAGTGGTAGGAGTTAAAACCAGTAAAGATGAGTATCTTGCACCAATTGTAATTAATGCAGCAGGTGGGTATGCTAGAGAAATTGCAAATATGGTCGACATTGAAGTTCCAGTAGAACCCGAATCGCATGAAGCTGGAATTACTGAACCAGTACAATATTTCTTTAAACCTATGGTAGTTGATATCCAACCTGGAAATGATCCCACATTTGGTAATTCCAAGAATTATTATTTTTATCAGAATAAGTTTGGAAAAATTATCTTCTGTATAACTCCAAATCCAAGTATTCACGGGACTGATCGAAGAGAAACTAGTTCCTTTTTGCCACAAATTGCTAAAAGAATGATTGATCTCATGCCGAGATTAGCTAATATTAAAGTTCGGCGTCAATGGCGAGGATTGTATCCTATGACTCCAGATGGAAATCCAATAGTTGGGACAGTTAAGGGATTAGAAGGTTATATTAATGCAGTTGGAATGTGTGGTCAAGGTTTTATGTTAGGACCTGGTTTAGGAGAAGTTATTTGCCGTCTCGTAGATGGACCGCACAAATTAACTAGCGAAGATAAGGAAATTCTAGATGAGTTCTCTTTATATCGGGATTTTGGAACTGTTGAGAAACTGAAGTAAATTATAATTTCCTATTTTCTTACTCAATTTATTACCCCAAAGACCAAGCGGAGATTTTTTATAGATGTCATCATAATATCGAAGGAAATAAACGAAGTGAAAGTTATGGTTCGACATCTTACGAAAATTTCAGATTTTACGAAGGAAGAATGCGATCTTATTCTTCAAAAAGCTATCGAGATGAAGAAAAATCCTGAGAAGTTTAACACCACTATGCAGCATAAGACAATGCTGATGATTTTTGAAAAACCATCATTAAGAACACGAGTTTCTTTTGAGACTGGATTAAACCAGCTAGGGGGACATGCTATTTTCTATTCAATTAAGGACTCTCCATTGGGGAAAAAAGAAAATATACATGATACTGTAAAATGTGCGTCAAGATATGTAGATATCATTGGTGCTCGTGTTTTCAAACGTCAAGATATTTGGGATCTCGCTAAATATTCCGATGTACCAATTATTAATATGCTTGATGATTGGGCTCATCCTTGTCAGATTCTATGTGATTACCAAGCAATCTTGGAAAAAAAAGGTCGATTACACGATCTAAAGATTTCTTATTTCGGAGATGCTTTCAACAATGTCACATATGATCTAATGCGAATGGCTGCACTTTATGGAATAAAAATGGATGTTTCGTGCCCTGAAGGAGAAGAATATTCTCCTCATCCAGACGTACTTAAAGAAATTGAAAAATTGTCAGAAAAATCTGGTGCTACTGTACGGGTTGTACATGATGCAATGGAAGCTGCGAAAGAGTCTGATGTGCTTTATACGGATTCTTGGATGTCTTATGGGATTCCTGCCGATCAGGAAGAAGAACGGAAGAAAGTTTTCATGCCTTTTCAAGTAAATCAGAATATTATGAATGCTGCTAAATCCGACGCTATTTTTATGAATTGTTTACCTGCAATGCGTGGATATGAACAAACGGCAGAAGTTATTGACGGTCCGCAATCGATTGTATTTGATGAAGCAGAGAATCGATTACACGCTCAAAAAGCGATTATTTTATTCCTTCTTAACAAATTTTAAATTTCTATTTCTTTCTATTGTGATTTATGATAATTTATGATATTTCGCTTAATTTGGATGATAAAACCGCAGTGTATCCTGGAGATCCAGAAGTCGAATTACACCAAGAGCAAACCATTGAAACACATGGGTGGAATTTGACGAAAATCTCAATGGGAACGCATAATTCCACACATATTGACAGTCTTCGTCATATTTCTGATGATGGATGGGGGATAGATTCAATACCACTAAATAAATGCCTTGGAAAATGTAAGGTACTTGATTTAACTCATATTCAACCAGGGCAGTCTATTTTACGCAGTCATCTAGAAAAATTCATCATTTCTAAGGATAGTATCATCTTATTGAAAACTCAAAATTCTAAAGTAGTGACAAAGGATTATCATTCAAAAATTGTCTCTTTAAATTCGGAAGCTGCTCAATTTCTTGTAGAAAAACAAGTAAAAGCAATCGGAATAGATGGATTATCAATTGGAAATAAAGAAACTCATAAAATTATTCTTCAAAAAAATATTCTCATATATGAATCTCTTAATCTGCGGCAAGTTGAGGCGGGACAGTATTACTTCATTGGTTTACCTCTTAAAATGAAAACTGAAGGCAGTCCCGTTCGAGCCATTCTAATTGAAGGATTTAGTGTCTAAATTTTATCTCAATTTACTGATATTGGTAAATTTTAAAACCCTACACGTCATTATTATATTTTCACATTTCAAACACATCTTGGAGAACTATGAATGAAAACAATTGTGGTAGCACTGGGTGGAAATGCACTCATCAAAAGAGGACAGAAAGGAACTGCGGATGAACAATTTAGAAATTTACAAGTCCCAATGAAACAAATTGCTAAACTCTCTCAAGATTATAATTTAGCAATAACTCATGGCAATGGTCCTCAAGTTGGTTCACTTTTGCTTCAACAAGAAACGTGCGAATCAGATGAAATTGCAGAAATGCCCTTAGAAGTTCTGGTTGCACTAACTCAAGGTCAAATTGGATTCATGATTGAAAGCACACTAGATAACGAATTAATGAAGCTTGAAGGCGAGAATATACCCCCTGATGAAAAAAAGCATTTTCTTACCGTATTAACATATGTAAAAGTCAGTCAGAGTGATCCAGCATTTCAGAATCCTACCAAACCAATTGGTCCCGCATATAATGAACCTAAAGAAGGATATGTAAAAACTGCAAAAGGATGGCGTAGAGTTGTACCTTCTCCGAAACCATTGAAAATCTATCAATACCGAGAAATTAAGAAATTATTAGAAATGCATTTTATAGTAATCGCTTGTGGAGGGGGAGGTATACCAGTGGTAAAAGAGAAAGTTTTTGACATTGACCGGGATTTACAGCTAGGAGAACGTTTAAGAGGGGTCGAAGCAGTGATTGATAAGGACCTTGCAAGCGCAAAACTTGGTGAACAAGTCGGTGCTGATATATTGTTAATTGCAACAGATGAAGAAAAAGTCGCAATAAATTACATGAAAGAGAATCAACGGTATTTAGATAAAGTATCTGTTAACGAAGCGAAAGAGTATATGAAACAAGGTCATTTTCCAGCTGGTTCTATGGGACCTAAAGTTCAAGCAGTAATAAATTTCTTGGAAAAAGGGGGAGAACGAGCTATTATCACTTCAATTGAAAAGATCCAAGATGCTTTAGATGGAAAAGCAGGAACAGAGTTTTTCTTGGAAAAATCGTAAGAGTGATAACATCACTCGGTAAATACTTTTTTTATTGTTTCTAATGCCCAATCTATCTCTTGTTTTGTAATCACTAAAGGTGGAGCAAAACGGATAATTGTGGAATGAGTATCTTTAGCAAGAATTCCATTTTTCATTAAATCAACTACTAAAAATCGAGCATTACCTTCGAATTCAACTGCAATTAGCAATCCTTTTCCTCGAATATCCTTGATAGGAAGTCGAGTCTTATTCTCTGCAATTGCTTTAAATCCATCCATGAAATATTTTCCCATTTTCTCTGCTTTTTCAGCAAACTTATCACGAACTAAAACTTCTAACGATTTCATTCCAACTGCGGCAGCGAGAGGATTTCCTCCAAAAGTACTTCCATGAGTTCCCGGTGGGATCACATCAGGACCCATCACATTTTCTCTTGTCACTACAGCGGATACAGGATATACTCCTCCTCCAAGTGCTTTCCCTAATAGGAACATATCGGGTTTTACATTTTCGTGATCTACAGCAAACATCTTTCCTGTTCTACACAAACCGGTTTGTATTTCGTCAACGATCATAAGGATATTGTACTTCGAGCATATTTCTCGAACTTGTTTCAAATATCCTTTAGGAGGTACTTTTACACCAGCTTCTCCTTGAATAGGTTCCAATAGAAAGGCTGCAATATATTCTGCACCAATTTTCTGAATTTCTTCTTCCAATGCTGCAGAATCTCCGTATTTTACGATTGAGAATCCTGGAGTAAATGGACCAAATTCATGTATAGTGACAGGATCTGTACTGATACCACAAATAGTAATCGTCCTTCCATGGAAATTTCCTTGACATGCAATGATGTGAGCTTTATCTTTTGGAATTCCTTTCTTTATGTACCCCCAAGCTCGGGCAACTTTCAATCCAGTTTCTACTGCTTCAGCACCTGTATTCATTGGTAATGCCATGGGTTCACTGCTATCCAAGTTTAAGTGGGGTCCTACTACTTCGCAAATCTGTTTCAAGAATGGTCCCATAGTGTCATTATGAAAAGCTCGTGAGGTTAAAGTCACTTTTTCCATTTGCTCCTTCATTGCTTCTAAAATTTCAGGATGCAGATGTCCGGTGTTCTGGCTGCTGTAGGCTGACAAGCAGTCAAGATACTTTTTTCCCTCAGGATCCCACACCCAGACTCCTTTAGCTTTAGAAATCACTACAGGGATAGGATGATAATTGTGTGCTCCATATTTATTGTCCATTTCAATATATTCTTTCGAGCTTGGCATTTCAATTGATCAAGGGAAAAAATTATGATTTTGAATTAAAACCATTGTACCCTCTAAACAACTTTTTTACCCCAAAATATCAAAATATTTAATACTCTTTTGAATAAATCTCAAAAAGATTTTTCAAATCCCGAATGTTTAGAAATATATGGTGCAGAATGAATTTGGTTCGCTCTCATTAAAGGAAATATGGGAAATTCCAGAGATGTTAGATAGGGCATTAAAACCAAAGAAAAATATCCAAGATTTAGTCGAAAAAATAATTGAAAAAGACATTAAACTCATTCATCTAGTTGGAGATGGTACTTCCTACCATGCTGGGTATGTGGGATCTTATTTACTAAACCAATTATCCAAAATTAAAGCATTTGCTGAATTATCTCCAGAATTTCCTCATCTGGTTGGTTCAATTTTGAATGAGGAAGACCTTGTAATTGGTATTTCTCAATCTGGAGAGAGTGAAATGACAATAGAATCATTAAAAGTTGCAAAATCAAAACACTCTTTAATTGCGGCTATTACGAATTATGAGGAAAGTTCATTATCCAAACTATCTGATAACATATTAGGAATAAATTGCACCAAAGAAAAAAGCGTGCTAGCTACTAAAACTTATGTAAATACTTTAGGAGTTGTAAGTAAATTAGCAATTGAGTTAGCATATATGAACAAAAACCTTAATGAAAAAGCTTATTCAGTAATAATGGATGAATTGATGAATATTCCTGACGTAATTAGGAATTCCTTACAATCCTTCCGAAAACAAGTTCGAAAAGATGCACCTTATTTCAAATTTGCACAAAACTGCTTTGTGCTAGGATCAGGACCTGACTATGGAACAGCATTAGAAATATCGCTAAAACTTATTGAAGGCTCTCGTATATTTTCCCAAGCGTATAGTACAGCCGAATTTCCACATGGTCCAATAACACTTGCAGATGAATCTTCATGGATTTTTACTATAATTCCACCTGAAGGACATCGACGCGAACAAATTTTGAAATTAGTAGAAAAAGTCAAAAATCGAGGAGCCACTATAACAAGCCTTTATTCCACTGATATAATGGATGATGTAGATTATGGAATACATATTCCTTACACACATGAAATATTCCAACCATTGGTAGGAATTGTTCCTGCTCAGTTATTAGTTGTAGATATAGCACTAGAAAAAGGAATAAATCCTGATAAACCCAAATGGTTAACCAAAGTGTCGAGTGTATTCAAATAATTCGATTTACTTTGGGATTGCTCTAAGTAACCAACCCGCACAGAATTGGTCAATATCATATTTCTTTCCTTGGAGCATCATGTTATCAAACTGATGCCAGTATTTCTTTAAAGTAGGCATTTCACTCATTGGAACTGGTTTAAATCCAACTGGCCAGTATTCCATAACCTGCAATCCATTTTTTTCACAGATCGCAGCAAGTTGTTCAATAGTGAGTAATCTCCGGTGTCCTTGGCGAATATCGTGAATATCAGGGGTTTGTGGATCATCAATATATCCATTACATGCCCCCATAATTCGATTCAAACTCCACGGATTTGGAATAGAGATAAACACACTTCCATTTTTCTTCAAAAAATCCCGTGCAAGTTGTAAATGCTTATTTTCATCAAATGCTTCTTCAATCGTTCCGAATAATAGAACTACATCAAATTTACTGCTAGCCCTGTAATCTTCCAAAGTATTATTAAAATATTCGAAATTATCTCCTTTTGGGGTATTTTCTAGATCTTTATCGATTCCCACATATTTTTTCATCACACGACCTACTCTTCGATATACAGTTTCAGTCTCTCCACAACCCACATCTAATACTACTGCATCGACTAAGTATTTGTATATGATTTTAATCTTCAGATCTGCGATATGTTTGTCATATTCGTTCTCGTATGTGATTCGTTCATTTTCTTTGCTGTTGGTCGTATCCATCAACTACACCTATGATTGATATATTTTGTGAGTAACAAATGATAAAGGTTTTCAGTAGAGCAATTGATATTAGGTCTATGAGCTCAAACTCGATCCAAGCTCCTAGTGCCAGAGATCTTATGACTCGGTACGTGTTGATGTTACCATCTACTGCAAATTTCGGAGATTTGATAGAATTAATGTTCAAAAATAAAGTATCAGCAGTAGTTATTAATGATCCTGAAAAACAGAGTTATTATATCATATCTCATACAGACGTAGTTGAATTTCTTCACCATTCAAGAATGAAGACAGAAACTCTTTTTCAAACTCCACTTAAGGTAATAATGAAATCTCCTGTTGAAATCGTTGATCAAAACATTTCTATTGATATTGCTATTCGTTTGATGAACGAACGAGGACATAAACGGTTAGTGTTAGGTAAAAATGGAATTCCTACAGGAATTATTAGTACAAGAGACATATTATTATGGAATAATCGTTTCTTCAGACCTGGCAAACCTATTATGATTTTAGTTTTAGATAATGCAACAAGTCTTCTAATTGCAAAGCATACATTCAAAGAAAATCTGACAAGACAGGTAAACGATGATTTAGTGGAAATTTATGGAGGAGCACTTGCATCAATAAACAACATAACAAATGAAGTAATAAATGCTGATGGTAAGATGAGAATCCTACAAAAGGATAAATATACCGTTATATTTGAACCTCGTGAGAAAATAACCGGTATTTTAGTATCAACCCATAACAATATCGAATTTCGGCGACGGTTATTTGCTTTTGTCGAAGCTTTTCTTGAAACTCACAAAACGTATTTCAACTCGGAGCGATATGAACAAATTCCAAAAGAAGAATTTGACATCAGTGAATGGGTACATCTTTTTCAAGTTTAAGTGTCGGATATTAAATCATGAATAAAATTTTATTTACTATTTTTCCATAACTAAACTAATGGATACGCTTCATCTTACAGTTTATTGTCAATTTCAAAATAATCCAATCAGTAACAATATTCAGTTTTATTTACGTCCTATTTTGTCAGATACAATAAAAAACACCAAACTTGTATATCGTTCAAAAGGAAACTCCGAATTTCGAACCCTACAAATGAATATTAAGACTGATAACATCCCTAGTTATCATATTACCATATATGAGGCACCAGCTGGACTGCAAATTGAGTTTTTCTTTATTGTCATGCTAGTTAACGGAAATGAGAAACTCCTTAAAAATAAAGGAAAAAATATTGATTATACAATAATGAAGTCTCATACAACTACACTTCGGATGGATTTAACCTTAGAAAGTTAACCTCCTTCTAAATATCTTTATCAATCACTTAAACGTATCTTTTTCTGTACAAAGAGGAATAATGTGTGAAAATAATTGTAATTGGTGGTAATCCTGCTGGATTATCTGCAGCGAGTGGAATCAGAAGAGAACGTCCTGATTGGGATAATTGCGTTTACTAAAGAACAAGGAGAAGAACTAAGCTTGCAAGTTGCATCTACTTTAATCGAAGCGAATGAGGTAGCTCATTATTACCCAAACATAAACAGAAATTTTGGAGAGAAAATGTCTGTTTTTCTTGTATATGATATAATTAGCCACAAATTGTTAGGAGCAGAAATTACATCACCATCTCAAATTGGTGCCAAAAAAATTGATGTCTTAGCAACCGTTCTTGCAGCAGGATTGAGAATTGAAGATTTACAAAATCTAGATTTGGGTTACCATCCTGCGTTTTCCCACATATGGGAACCAATTTTGGTTGCAGCTAACGTGGCTCGTAAAAATCTTAAATAATGGATCTAATATTTATGTTGATTCATATACTTCAATCTCTTTTTCGGAATCCCTTAATGGATGAAGATTTAAATGGGAAAGACTGGAGTTATTTCTTAAAGCATATCCAAAAAATGGTTGATCGTCTTGAGTTTTCGATTATTCAATCGAAAGAGTCAGGAGACCCACTAGATGAGTCTATTTCTTGTCGACTATTTATTTGGTTTCTCACTAATTTATTTCTGGAGCGACTCTTCCGAAATCTTCAGATGAATCCAAATGACCCTGATGAAAAATTACATAAAACTATCACAGAAATCATTAAACGTTTTGAACTGCATGAAGAGGATAAAGACTCTCTTAATTCTGAGATTGATTTTAATCCATCTCCAAAAAGCTTGAAAGGTAGAACTTGGGATGAACGAAATGAATGGACCCAACTCTGGTTAAATACAGGAAAGCATCTTTTAGAAGGAAAAAATGCAACCAATGAATATGCTATTTATAGAGAAATTCGATTTTCTTCCTATTCCAGAATATTAAGTGCATGGATTACTGAAATCTGGCTATATGGATTTTCAATTATCGAATATTTAGCGATCACAATTCATTTTACATCACGTTTTTTTACTGAAGATGATGTTATTCAAGCAATTTCTCAAGCACAAATTAATCTTGGAATGAAAGACAACAAGTTACTAAACGATTGGAAATTTGTGAAATTTAGAGTGAAGGAAATGTTGAGCTGAATTGAAGTCATAATTTTGTTAATTGCATCTCAAAATACTTCTTTATGTTGTTGACAACCCACCATGTAGATTTGAATCCTTGAATTGCTGCTTTTTGGAGTGTGGCTACCAAAAAATCCCGATCTGGATATTCGGGGGGAACCTCCAAATGTAATTCTCGAATATTATATAAGGATCTCCATAATTGAATTGACCAATCAACAATTTTTGCAATCTTCTTGTTGTATAAGGTCATTGTTTCTTTAGGTAACTCAAAATCCATAATCCATTTGTAGAAAAAAGTACCTTCTCCGTAAATTTCTTCATCCTTTTTACGTATTCGGACCTTTTCAATAACACCATGATCTTCAAGTTCGTACATTACAGTTTGAAGTTCTTGTTTACTTATTGTAAATCCATTGGATTCTAATTTTTTGATGATCTTTGTGTCACTAAGACCTTTTAATTTCATCATTGACTTGTTCAAAGCAACAACAATGTACTTTTTTTCAATTAAATCTTGTTCTCCCGAAATAAATTGTAATAAAGATCCAATAAATTTTTCAGCGGTCATATAGCGAATTGGATCTCGATCTTTTCGTTTGAAATCTCTAGTAAATTGTCGAGATTCGTGGAAATAAACATTAAAAATTGTCGAAACAACATCTTTGATTAAATAATATCCATCAATTAATGCAGTTTCTAATGAAGATAGAAGTTCGATTTTTCCTTGAACAGAATTATTGAATTTATTAATATCAGCTTTAAACCGACGCATTGTATGGGGAGTGGGATTAATTTCTTTCAAACACGCCTCCCATAATTCTTCAAAAAAAACATAATGGGTACTGACTAAACTTGATTCTCTTTTGATGATTTCCCACAAAGTTTTCATGAATAGATCTTTCTCAGAGTCCAATGTCACAATCCTATGCCTCGATTCAGCCTTCTTATGTTTTTACGTTTACCCTATGCTAAGTATTCTTTTCCGTTGATGATTTAATAAGAAAAAATAAAGTTAGATTTTATTGGATAGATATATTTCTTTACCATCCAGGTGTATCAGATTTATCGATTTCAACATCAAATCCAAAATCATATTGTTTCAACCCCAATTCTTGCTGAATTTGTAAGAATTGTTTCTGAGTCTCTTTTGAGATAGGTGCGCCTTTTCCAGCTCGATCTTTTCCAGCTAACCATTCTTTTTCACCAGCTATATAGATGTGATCTGCACCCGGAGCTTTTTTGGCTCCAGCTAATTGACGTAACAAGTCACCTGTCGTTTTCTTGAATTCTTCTAAATCGATAAATGAATCAATATTGATAGCAATGAAGAAATGACCTAAATTGTAAGGGACAAATTTACCATCTACAATCCCTAAGCACGCTTGAAGGAAATTTGACTGTGTAAGACATGCACTCATGATTTCCACAAATGTTGCGTAGTTATATCCCTTATAACCAGCAAGATCTTCTCCTATACCCCCTAATGGGGTTAAAGCTGCTTTAAATTCAAGCATTTTTTTCAATATATCAGGAGCATCGGTTGCTGCATTACCATTTTCATCTATTACCCACCCAGGAATCGCATCCTTTCCAATTCTAGCATAAGTTTCTATTTTTCCCCGTTGAGTTATCGAAGTAGCTTGATCTGCACACCAAGGAAAATCCCAATCTGTTGGAAGTGCAATTGTCAGGGGATTTGTCCCTAACATAGGTTCAACTGACCAAGTAGGGGCGATTGAAGGACGTGCATTTGTTCCACAAATCCCGATACATCCTTGAGCGGCTGCCATCAAGGAATAATAACCTGCGATTCCAAAATGATTAGAATTTCCTACTAC
>JAEOUK010000502.1 GCA_016839385.1 Promethearchaeota archaeon | reverse complement strand
CGGAAGATTTTGGTGCAGTTTCTGTCATATTCCGGTAATTTTGAAATAGAATGGGAATAGTCAATATAGAAAAAAGAAGAGCACCTGCAATTAACCATGTTTTTATTTTGTTGAGAGATTTTTGCATTGAATCCAGATCCCTAAGTTTTTCTTATGTTAATTCCTTAATATATATAATAAGAAATTCTTTCCATATTTTATTATGAATTAAAGAAGGTTTATGGAAAATTTCGTTTTGATTATAGAGTAACCATTTGTTCATAAAGCCATTTCTAAATTGAGAAGTGAAAATACTTTGGAGCACAAATTAGTGAATAGTATCAAAAGGAATGTTTGAATGGAAAGTCTATTTCTTAGTGGAGCCTTAGGAGGGTATGTTCATTAAAACAGACATTCAGAAACATCTGGAAAAAATGGGTAAAATTAAGATCTACAAGAAACCAAATTTTAGCCATGAAAAAACCCAAGAGCAATATAATTCTGCTTTAGAAGAAGTAAATGCTAATATAAACCAGATTAAAGGAATCTTGAGTAAAAAGATGAACATGGTGAAATTGCGCATTTTAGATATATGCATTGGTAATCTTGAGAAAGCGTTCAAAGCATACTATAGTATTATGACCTACAGTCGAGATCCCAGTGAAGAAAGGAGTTTCACAAAATCCATCAATGAATTGAAAGGATTTATGAGAGCTGCTGGATTGGACAAGGAAAATAAACAAGAAACTGAGACGAAAATCAAATGGCTGAGTTCAGAATTTACCAAACAAGCTAAATATCTTCAAGAGGTAGTGGAAAAACAGATTCGAGAAAATAATATTGAACCGTTTTCGGAAATTGTAGAGACCATTACCTAAATTTTTCCTTTTTTTATATATAACATGCATAATCTAACGTTTGTTTCCAGGGTTGCGCCGTTTTAACCAATTCAGGGAACCATTTTTGGCATTCTGCTATAGCTGCTAATGCACCTGTTAACCTGTGTGAATTAGAGTAATGCGTAAACAGGAAATTTTCATCATTGAGGGTTTTTTCAGCAGTTTTAAGGTATTTAATCACTGCCTGTTTAACATCGTCTTTCCTATACCAATTAGCATTTCTACTACTTCGAATCATGGAATATAATCCATCTAGATCAATACAATATGTTACATCCTTATCCCATAAACCGTTCTGATGCTGCAGCTGGATGCAATAGTCAACAACTTTTTCGGGATATGGCCATTTTCGGTTAAACCACTCATATACATAAAACATATGAAATGCTCCACCTAAATCTTGCATCCTTGGTTTTCGAATTATCCCTAATTTGTGTGGAATTCCACGCATGTAGAATCCTGAATTAGGATCTGCATGATTATCCAACCAATTAAAATACCAATCGAAAAAATTCTTATTACCTTGATTAGTCATTGCAAGAATTGCTGGAATTCCCGAAATTACGTGAGATCCTGGCCAGATTAAGCTCCACAACATCCGCCAATCTCCCCTGATCCATTTTTCCTGCGCTATTTTGGATTTTAAAATATTGTTTTTCCATGAAAGAGGATATTTTGGTTTACGATCAATTAAATGAAGCGCTGCAACAGCATAAGCAGTAGTATGCTCTCTATAATGAAATGTGAATGATTTTTCATACCATCCAGTTTTGATGTTTTGAAACTGATTGATCGTATTTGCCCATTGGTCACGTTGAGAATCTGATAGGAGTAAATCATCCAAAATGAAAATAGATATTAATATATCTGTAGATCCGTATAGGCTGGTTGGACCTCCTTTTTTCCAACTAAAATCCCCTAAACCATCACCTGATTTGAACTGTTGCATCCATTTATCAAAAAGCTCTCGTTCGAACTTTCTAAAATCATACATAATTAGTAGATTAATATCAGCGACAGTAATTTAGATTTTATTTTAAAAATATGAGAAGTTATTTTAAAAAGATGTAAGTAGAGAGTTTTATCAGTTTATAATTTTGAAATGGTGAACATATTATGAAGAAAATAACTCCACGAACATTAATGATCATTAGCATAGCATTTATAATTCCGATGATGTTAATGTTTGGAAATGGTAGTTTCTCAGTGAAGGCTCAAACGCCTAATACTTATGTGCTTTATGTCAGAGGGGATCAAGGAAGTTATATGGCTCATGTGATGAATATAGATGATGAACATTTGGTAATTTCTAATGTTGAAGCAT
>JAEOUK010000094.1 GCA_016839385.1 Promethearchaeota archaeon | reverse complement strand
CTGCTGATGATTATGCAATTCTGGAGGAACACTAGTTGGTTGTTGTTGGGGAATTTTCTTTGGTATAGAATATCTAGTATTGCTTATAGGTTCGATAAGCTCAGTTAGTGGTGATTCTTGTTGATAATCCTTATATGTTGGTAATTTGTCTCCTTGATTCATCTTCATCTGTTGATTTTTTCTAACAATATAATCTAAAGGTGTTTTTCGTTCGATTTTTATAGAATTTACTGGTGCTCCATTTCGAGGAGAAATTTGTCTAGGTGAATATTGATTTTTAGGCAACAATGGTTTTTGTTCGACAATAGATCTTTTTGAGTCTTCAGAATCCATTTCTGACTCGTCATCTAAAGCATCCCAGAACTTATTGAAAGCAAGGCGTTCTTCTTTGTCCTCCATTGTGATCAAGAAAACGTGGTTCATCTCGACTTTTATTAATCTGTGTTATCGTAATGTTATATAAAGAATAAATCAGAATCTAGAGTATGGAAAGATGGCAAATCTTTAGAGGTATCATGGAAGCAGATACAATCTTAAATTTCGCTTATTATTCGTATTTTTTCTCAGCATTATTCATGAATCTAATAAAATTCGAGGTTTTTGGATATTATTTCTCTTTTTTTGGAGTATTTGTTCTGAATTTTTTGGGAATCGTTCTGAATCGAAACTGGTTTTTGCAAAAAAAAGCATACATCTTCCAAATAATCTATTCGAGTCTATCACTAATGGTAAATGCAATAATTTTATCCGTGTTTTCTGTAACGCTCAGTAAAAAATTCTCAATTGGATTCATCATTTACTTGATAATAGTTATTTTAAATTTTGGACGTATTTTGGTCACTGTGTGGAGTTTTTATGAATCTAAACAAAAAGAAATAAACACAAAATTACGAATACGTGGAAAAAAAAACTTCATCCTTGCCGGACTTACTGCTTTTATGCTCATCCAAGCAGCGATCGTCTTACCTACTAATGGTTTAGGACTTTATCAAACATCAATTGATATTTCTAAGGGACACCTTGCCGAGGAAGGATTACAACTCTCATTCTATGCATCTAAACAAGGGTATGATTACTTAACAAATGATACAATTTTGAGTGCACTTAATGGTTCTTTAGATCCAGATATAGTACCAGCACAAATCATTATGCATGTCTCAGAAATAGACTTAATGGATGGATATGTTTCTTCAAGAATTGCAGGAATAATTGGAAATTGCACAAACAGTGGTTTGGATGTATATATTTGGTTTTATTATATTGATCATGAGATGTATCCCTCTTGGGAAAATATCGGTTATCTACCTATATTTAAAAGTATGTTTGACTCTTGGGTAGCAAATTATAATCTTAGTATCTCAGGAATAATTATGGATTTGGAATTCGATCAAAGTATAGCAGAGATGTCACCTCTTTCCTTTATTTCATACGGAATAAATATGTTAAACCATAAAATTGAAACAGAGAGAAATTGGACTGAGACAGTACAAGCTTACACTAATATTATGGATAGTTGGAGATCAACAGGATATGAAATCGGAGTTGTGGGAATGGATATAACTCTGCGGGATATTGCTGATAACGACCCCGATCTGCAACAAATGTTTGGCCTAATTAACAATCCTCCGGAATTTGAGTATTGGGATCGTGCAAGTTTTATGCTATATAGACATTGTGAGTATCATACAACTCCCTTTACACAAGATTATGTGTATAATCAAGCAAAATTTCTGAACAAATATTATCCAGACAATGGAGTTGTGGCATTAGGATGCACATTTGAATCGAGTTATGATACTGTTGATGAAATCTTACAGGATTTAGCAATAGTCAAATCCACTGGAGTTGCTACTATTGAATTATTCAACTTTTATCATTTCTTTAGAATTCATGGATTGGAAGGAACTCAATTAATAATGAATGCATCAAAAGTAGGATGGACATATCCAAAATTTAAGATTCATCAGACTGTTTATACATATCTCTCTAATTTTGGCAGTTATGCAGGGGATGTTCTCATGAATTTTCACTAAGAAAAATCAGATTTTTTTAATATACTGGTCCATCTATGAAAAAAATATGAGTAAAATTAAGGTTGAAGTGTGCTGTGGATTGCAATGTTCCATGAAAGGGGGGCAAGAACTCTATGATTTAGTAGAGTCTGATGAATTACTCATCAATAATAAAATTGATATCATCCCAGTAAATTGTTTACAATGTTGCCAAGATGGATTTTTATCCCCAGTTGTCTCGATTAATGGTGAATGTTATACAAAAATGACTGTAGAACGCTTAATTTCTACTTTACGAACTATGCTATAGATTGCGTACTTTTTTAAATCAAGATATTGTTTCTAGTGGTAATGCCCGATTTACCCAAGCTCACAATTTTGGAAAAAACCCGAGGTTTATTCCACACAGTTAAAGATATTCGACGGCAAGTTCTCACAGAAGTTGCAAAGATGATAGTGAAAAAAAAGCCAGCTTCCTATATTGAGACAATACCTTATAATATCATATCAAAAGATACTCCTACATATCGCGAATCTGTATTCAGGGAACGAGCAATAGTAAGAGAACGTACTCGATTAGCATTTGGATTAGATCTCAAAGAATTTGGAGCGCATGGTCCCATTATCGATGATGTTAGTCCGGCAATGACAGATAAAAAATCTCTAAATTTACCCATAGTGAACGTTATAAAAATAGCTTGTGAGAGATGTGAGGAAGATAGCTTTTGGGTAACAAATAATTGTAGGAAATGTCTCCAACATCCATGTACTATAGTTTGTCCGGTGGAAGCAGTTTCTATAAAAAAAGATAGTGCGTTTATTAACCAGGAGAAATGCGTAAGGTGCGGGAGATGTGCACAAGTATGCCCTTATAATGCGATTGTTCACCGGGAAAGACCTTGTGCACAAGCTTGTGGAGTAGATGCAATCTTTACTGATGATCAAGGATTTGCTGGAATTGATTATGAAAAATGTGTCAGCTGCGGAATGTGTGTAATAGCATGTCCTTTTGGAGCAACCGCTGAAAAATCTGAGATAGTACAGATCATGCATGCTCTTAGAGGAAAAAAACCTGTGTATGCTGAAATTGCACCAAGTTTTGT
>JAEOUK010000501.1 GCA_016839385.1 Promethearchaeota archaeon | reverse complement strand
TTTGGAAGCCTTGAAGTTGCTATGTTTTGTGCAATTTTAGTGCATATTTTCAATGGATTTTATGTAATTGCTTCCTTGCGAGGATTTCGAGAACGACATAGCATTAAAACTCAAGATATCATCGTGACCGATCACCAACTTATTGAAGCATCTAAGGGAGAACACGATCACTTAACATTACCACGGTTAATTCTCGCTGAGAAACCTTTAACAGAACCCCTATTAGCTCAACAGATTTGGGCATTAGCATTTGTGGGTGGATTATTTGGTGTTGTCGCTCAAACTGTAAATTATTCAATATTAACTCCTTTAGCATTATTTGGAGATTCTAACGGAGGATTTCATTGGATCTGGATAATTGTTGCATTAATCATAGTTTCTGGATTATATACTCTTGTTATAATTAAATACAAGGCAATTCGAGTGATTACATATTTCATGATATCACTCCTACTTGGAGGAATCGGATTATTAGTCGCTTTGAGAGCAATATTACTAGCTCAACTCGAATTGGGACATGATTGGTTACGTTATGTAAACTGGCTTATAGCGGGAATATTAGCAATGGCGGGATTTATTATCTGGTACATACTCTCCGTTAAACATCTTCAGAGAAAAATCACGAAATTAAAAGAACGCAATGGAGAAACTTCAAATAAAAAAAACATCACTCCCACATAATTATCGGATTTCTAATTACTATAAAATAGGAAACACAAAAACATGAAAAAGATTCTTGTTACTGGAGCAGGTGGACCTGCTGGTGTCAATGTTTTACGCAGTCTTAGAGACTCAGGAGAAGATATGAGACTCTATGGCACAGATATTAGTGCTTACCATGTAGAATTCGCCCGCCCTTTATTAGATGACGTATTTATTGTACCTCGTTGTACTGCACCTAACTATGTTGAAGAACTGAATAAAATTATTGATGAATATGGAATAGAATTTGTGCACCCTCAACCCGATATTGAAGTTAAAATAATATCAGAAAAAAGGGAGCGATTACACGCAAAAACTTACCTTCCCTCTAAAGAAACCGTGAAGATTTGCCATGATAAAAACCTCTCTGCTGAAGTTTGGGATAAAAATGGATTTCCCACTGTGAAATCTATCGTTCTTCGAGATGAAACCTTAATAGAAGATATGAATAGAGCTTTCCAAGAGTTGGGTCCGAACCTCTGGATTCGTGCAACTCAAGGTGCAGGAGGAACTGGTTCTACTCCCTGCGATTCCGTGGATCTCGGAGTCCACTGGATAAAATATTGGAGAGCTCGTGGTAAAAACTGGATTTTTATTGCTCAAGAAAATCTAACGGGTAGAAATGTTGCTTTTCAAAGCGTTTGGAAGGAAGGTAAACTCATCACTTCTCAAGCTCGCGAGCGATTAGAATATATTTATCCTTATCTCGCACCTTCTGGAGTGACAGGAACTCCTGTAGTAGCCGCTACTGTTAACAATGATAAAGTTAATGAAATGGCAACTAAAGCAGTTTTATCTATTGATAAAAATGCAAGTGGAGTATTCTGTGTTGATATGAAGTATGATAAAGATGGAATTCCGATGCCTACTGAAATTAATCCAGGGAGGTTCTTTACAACAAGTTATTTCTTCTCCTATGCGGGGAAGCAATACAATATTCCCTATGCTAATATGCCATACATGCTTGTTAAGTTAGGATTTGGAGATCCAATTCCTCCAGAAACTAAACAGTATAGCATTTTACCTGAGGGATTACACTGGATTCGTCATATTGATTGTTCATTCCATCTTATTCCAAAAGATAAGTTAATGGAGGAAAAATTTTAATGAAAGTTCCAATTGTGCAATTAAGTTTGCCCGATTCTGTACTCGAAGAGGCTAAGGAATTATTAAAAAGTGGAATGTGGGTGGAAGGAAAACCCGTTCGCAGTCTAGAACAAGAATTTGCAGAATATACGGGAGCTAAATACTGTCGTGCTGTAAATAGTGGAACATCTGCTTTATTAGCTATAATGTATGGGGTAAATTTACAACCAGATGACGAAGTAATTATCCCTAGTTTTTCATTTATTGCGACTGCCAATTGCATGATCCCATTTCGCGTAAAACCGATTTTTGCAGATATTGATCCATCAACTTTCACTATGAGTCCAAAATCCATTGAGGCTGCTATAAGTTCTAAAACTAAGGCAATCATGCCTGTACATTTATATGGTTTATGTGCAAATATGAAAGAAATCCAAGAAATAGCAGATAAACACAATTTACTTGTAGTTGAGGACGCTTGCCAAGCTCATGGTGCAGAATATTTTGGGAAAAAGGCTGGAAATCTAGGGGAGATTGCTGCCTTTTCACTGTATCCTACAAAAAATATGTTTGCTGCAGGAGAAGGGGGATTAATAACTACAAGCAATAAAGAATTATATGAAAAAATCAATCGATTTGTGAATCATGGTCAAAGTGAGAAGTATGTCCACACTGAGATGGGATTTAATTTCCGCATGCCTGCTGTTGCAGGATTAGTTGCACGTCATAGTTTAGCCCAATTACCTTCAAGCAATAGAAAACGGAACAAATATGCGAAACTCTATAATGAGATGCTTACTGATATTCCTGGTATTACGACTCCAATTATTCCTAAAGGATTTGGTCATGTATTCCATCAATATACAATTAAAGTGCCAAAAAGAGATAAACTCGCAGATGAATTAGCAAAGAACGAAATCGGATATGGAATTCATTACAAGATTCCAATTCATATGCAAGATGTCTACAGAAGCAACACTTATACTCCTTTAACTGTAACTGAACAAGTCGCAAATGAAGTAATTTCATTGCCAGTGCATCCCTTACTCACTGAGGAACAAATTGAATTTGTTTCTATTATAATAAAGAAATTCTATCAATAAATCTCAGTAATTTCTTTTTTCTTTTAGTAAAGATGGTTAATTATATCAATAAGATCGCCTAAATTGTGAAACTTACCATCCCAAGTTGCCTCGTCAATTTTTCGGATCAAACCAGGTTCTGCAACACCAATTGTTAGTTTTCTAGTCTTATGTTTTTCTTTCATATGAATTTTAATTGTTCCTTCAGTAAATTCAGGCGTCGTTTCGGTGAACATTTTACCAACAATATCAAAATTCGGAGGTATTTTCCACACTTTCCCAAAACCCACTTCTGCATTATAGGAATTTTCTATTTGCTCTTCAATAACTATTACAGCCTCTTTCCCGTTCTCTGGAATCTCCACTATATCTAGTTTTTTTCTCATGATCTCCTTTAATTTCGTGACTTCTTCAAACATAAATGTATCTTTGTTCTACTCACTTATTAAAAATTCGACTTGGATTGCAAATGTAATGCAATTTCGCTATAAAATTATAATGAAAGAAAAAAAGAATTGAAGTTAATCATTGTAGTATCCTGAATCAAAATAGAAATATTAGATTAGATAACATCTAATTTTTCAGCATGTCTAAGTGACAATTCGCACATTTTTTGCTTCAATAGTGTCTTCTTTTTGGCCAGGTCCGACCTCAAATTCAACTTTTAACCCTGGGAGGAGGGTTTTGAAGCCATCCATTTGGATTTGCTTGAAATGGACGAAAATTTCTTCTTGATTTTCTTCAGGAGCTTCTGGATTTCGAATTATAAACCCATAGCCTTTTTTTGAGCTAAACCATTTAACTCTTCCAGTTTCTAATGCACTTTCTGTCATTTTTACCAATATTCCCAATTTCTATGACTGGAATGACACTTCATCTATATCTAGCGATTAGATAGTGTCTTAATTTGTGGGAAATGTGGATTTCGATAAAAATATTTTCTAAAATACTACTTAACAAAAGGTCAAATCGTCAAAGCCAAATAGTTAAGTGTATATAAATAACTAGGTAAGTCAACGGGATAAAGTTAAGGGACGGCCATGGCATTATTCGAATTAGGATTACTTAAGAATGGAATGTTAATTTATGAAAAGAACTTCTATCATCTTAAGAATTTAAGGAGAATAAGCCAAGAAACTAAAGGTCAATTTCTAGATGCAATTTTTAACATGACAAAAGTTTCGATGAAAGAGAGCATTAATACATTAAAACTCAAACAATACAAAATCGTGTTTAAATCAAGTGAGAAAATTATTGACAATGAACAGCCCCCTATCACATATCTGGTGTATGTGATAGGTGATAAGCGTTTAAATACATCATTTTGCTCAAAAATACTTGAAAACCTCATGGATCTTTATCTTACTGAATATGAACAAAATCCTACACCCTTTATTGCTCAAAAAATTAACGAAGGAAGTAGTTTTGATATAAAAATTACTAAGATCATAGGGGATTTTTATGCTACTTCAATCGATCGAATGTCAGATCTATTTTTTTAGTGAATTATCATGGCTATGAAACCAGGTTACCGTATCCTTACTGCTTTTACAATTAGTTTTATAATATCATTGACAATTTACTTAGTCAATGTTTATGTGTTGGCTTATGATCCTGGTGCAGCAGCAATAGATCGTGAAGTTATAATAATTTCTTTGGTGATTTTTATGGATGTTTTTCTGGGATTTGTATGCTATTGGTTGATTCGAAACTTGTTTTCTAAACGTTGGAGTGTGTTAGGTCAATCTACAACACGATCTAGAAATTTTCGTATCCCTATAGATAAAATACATCATGCGAAATTGCGAGCAGAAGAACGAGAACAACTGCATTCGCAATTACTAAGAGAGAATCCTATTAACCAAACTTCAATCTACTCCCAAAATTCGTCATTATTTGCCGAAATTATCTTTTCCAAGAATGAAAATAACAGAACTTTGATCTTTTTTTGTCATGGATTTAATGACAGCTCAGAAAAAATAAGGTATAAAACCTATGCACTCGCCGAACTGGGATATACTGTACTAGTATGGGATGCAAGAGGAATGGGAAAATCTTCAAAAGCAGGTTCTAAAGCAGATTTTTTCTCACGAAATTTAGACACGGCTGCAATCATAGATTTTTTTATAAATAATCCTTATTACGAAGACTATGAATATGTAATTGTGGGAGAAAGTATGGGGGGAGTCAGTGCTGCTTATACTTTGAAATTATTTCCCAATAAAATTGATAAATGCATTCTCATTTCTACTCCTTCAATATTTAACGAAACTTTTCCTCGAAATCCTTATCCATTTTCTAAAAAGTGGATACAGAGATTGAATTATCGTGTTCGTGGGATTAATCCCTATCCTGAAGAAGAATTAAATAGGCAAATTTCCCCCTACTTCTTATTTGAAAAAATGAAGCAAGATCTTTCAAAAAATGATTGGAAAAACTATACAAATTCGAAAATTTTACTCATTCATTCAATAACAGATGGGCTAATAGAAGTCGATAAATGCGAGCAAAATGCAAAAATCTTAAATTTATCAGGACAAAACGTCATTTTGTTTGAAACAGGTAATCATAATCAAATAAAAAATGAATTGGGAATAATTTCTGCAATACATAATTTCCTTATTAAACAATGATAATGAATTTTGTGTATTGCACAAAAAAAATAAAATTTTTACTCTTTTCCTGGTGGACAACCATAATCTTTGCGAATTTTACATCCTGGTTTTGTATGGGGACCTTCGCAAGGATCACATTCAATTTCCCGCAACATCTGAAGAACTTCATCTCCGGTTCGTTCTGCAGTGTCTTCTTCTAATTCATCTGCGCTGAAGATTTCAGTTTCATCTTCTTCCTCTTCTTCTTCCTCATCTTCATCGTCTAAAATGAGATCTTCATCTTCTTTTTTCGATTTTTTCAACTTTCAGATCACCAATCAGTTATTTAGTGTATATTATTTTTTTGTCTACAAAGATAAAAGCGTTTCCAAAATTGAGTATTCATTCGTTCATAATTTTATCAAAGTAAAACCACCGTAGTTTTTCGCATAGTGGATCTTTAAATTTACCGAATTTGGGATT
>JAEOUK010000500.1 GCA_016839385.1 Promethearchaeota archaeon | reverse complement strand
CTAGTTGCCTTGTAGATATATAATTTTATCCTAGTTAAGAAAAATGAAGGATATCAAAGGAGGATGTTGCATGTTGAAATTTGTGCGATAATTTAGGTTTTTCTTCCATTTGGGTTATATTCCAATACATATAACATCTGAGATCCGTTTTTATCTGTGTTTTTATGAAATCCCGTATTTTGCACCAATAAATGAAGTATATTTTCTTTTTGCCAAAGGTGAGAATCCATAGTTGGTTCCCATGTATCTACAGTAAAATCAGTTAGATCTGAAATCTTCCACTCTTTTTTTATTTCATCAGAAGAAGTTGCTATGGATATTTGATTATTTCGAGATTTCATGCGTAAAATAACATATATGTTATTTCTTTTATCTATCAAGATTTGAGGTCTAGCAAGTGGAAATCTTAATGTACCTAATCCCTTTAATTCATAAAAATCGGGATTATGCCAAATTTTTGTGATGTTCCATTTGTTATCTTCATAATAAATTAACATATATTGAGGATTCCGTTCCCCTATAGGTCGAAAAATTGTTGCAATATATGGTTTTCCGTATATATCTGCTGTTATTGACGTTTGATTGTGCAAAGAGGAATTTTTAGGAATCTTGACTGCATAATCGGCATTATTTAGAGTTATAGGGACTATTTGTGTGCTATTATTTGACTTTAACCAAGTAATTCCTCCATCAACACTCTTTGCATAACATACATCATGATTAGTAGACGCATTTGGTGTTTCTCGCCAGACCCAACTTAGATGAATAGTGTCAAAATCATCAATCCATATTTGCCAGTATGCATTACGTTTATTTTCCCCATCAATCAAATTTCTTTGAATATCACTCCATTCTCGTTTGGTGGATTCATATCGTTTAAGCATTAAGTTGCCATTTCCTGATTTCCCATTGCGATAAAAAAAGTACAAATAACCTTTCGAATCCTTATAAAATTGTGGATAACAGACTTTTTTTTCTTCAAAACCCGTCATTTTTTTCAGTTCGCTGAATTTTAATCCATTCACAGGTGATAGACTTTTTCTGTACTTTAAAGGATGATTATGATGGTCATAAGAAGTATGCAGATACCCGTTTGCATCGTAGATTATACTAATGCAATTGTGGGCATCCATTACATTCCCTTTATGTATTAATCTGACAAAATTCCATTTTGATTGATTTATTTTTCTCACTGCAAATGTGACTCGTTTTTTGGCATCGTAATAAGATACAACTTGACGGTCTTCATACGAACTTATCGAATCTTTGCGAAAAATAACACAATTAATTTGAGTTTCTGCAAAACCTTCTTCAATCGGAATGAGAGATACTCCCATAATACCTAGAAAATAAGAATAAAAATAGAAAAAGATTGTTTAATAGATTCCAGGAATTAGCTTATACTTAACACGTTTTCGGTACTCTTCATAACCGTCCATTCCCTTAATAAGCATTTCTTCTTCGGGTTTGATACGTAAAATAAGTGATAATATCACGAGAAAACTTCCGCCAAGAGCAACAATTGATCCCAAGGCTATTGGTGTACCTAATGCCCAAAAAATTGCACCTGAGTAAAGGGGGTGTCTTATTTTGCTATATAACCCAGTATCTATCAGTTTCTGATCTTTGTTGATATCAAGGATTTTAGATGCGTAAGCATTCTGAATCTGAGCCCACATTACAAAAACAAATCCAAATATCATTATAACAAACCCAAGAATTTCTATCCACCATGGTATTGGGAAAGGATATGCTCCCCATAAACCTTCGAAGCGTTTTTCAACCGCAGGATACACAAAACTACCAAAGAACCCTATTGTCATCAAAGGCATTATATACCAATCTGATCCGGCGGATTTCTTTGTGTCCTCCGTAACTCCGACCTTTTTGAATTTTGCACGATTTCTGATGACCCGTGGATTCTTCTTATTAATAATAGCATACCCAATCGTAATGATTACAGCCATAGAACCGATTACAGCCCAAGCTTCCCACCAACTCCATGCCCAATTAGAGGTGGGAAACAAAAATACTCCAAAAATAAATGATAGCCAAAATGGAAATAGTAATATTATCCAAAATGGGAGAGGTGTATCTTCCTTTGCAATCTGTGGTTTATCTTCAGACATGCAGTCAATAATGATTATTCATTTTTTTCTTTTTTTGCTATGTGAAGATCAATTAAATGTTATGAAAACATCGATTTATTAATCTATGAAATCTTTTCTATTGAAAATTAATGGAATCTGAGGTGAAAAAATAATTGGAAACATTTTTTCGATTTGAAAAGAAAGGACAACTTATCGAATTTCCTAATAGGATGCCGAAACCCGGTCCTTATTACCCTTGTTTAGTAAGAATGAACCAAATTCACAATTTTCCGTTCGAATATGCTTTATATTTTTCCACAGACCATGACTTAGGAAAAGGAGGAATCTGGCTTTACGTATGTAATGGAATTCCCTCAGAATCTAAAAACTGGATATCTTATGATGAAGCAATTCTAGATGGGAATTTTAAATATCTTAAAAAAAAACCTAAGCAAAATCCAATTTACATTGATAGAAAACAAGGAATGGGGCACATGGAAACCCCGTATGCAAATATTATAAATGGTAAAATGTATCTTACCTATCATAAGAATTTTTTAAGAAGCTTTGGACGAAATCAACCTACATTACTCTCTACATCCGATGATGGAATAAATTTTCAACGAATAAATGGAAATCGTGATTCAATTATCTTGCGTAATAGGCTGAAAAATTCCCATACAGGTTATTTTCGATGGGCAACTAATCCATTTCATCGTTTTGACTATAAATATGTTGGATATTCTTTATATCAAGGGGGTAAGAACTTTAAAACTGCCATGTGGGGTTCAAATGATGCTATAAATTGGCAGATTAAGCAAATATTCGCTTGTTTGGACGGAGTCGGTATGAAGGAAAAGGATAAAATTCTGAATTGGCACACTATTGATCCCAATTTTATCCAAAGGATTGATGAAGATGAATATATCACAATTGCGGATGCAAGCGACAGAGCTTGGGGAAATCAAACTAGGAAAACAGAATTATACGAAGTGTTTATCGCAGGAGATGGAAAAACACTTACGCGTAAAACTCGCAAAATTTTATCCGTTAATCCATTAAATTCGTTGGATAATGAAGAAATCGCCACCCCTGCAATTATAAAAGTTTGTGAATCAATACATCTTATTTATATAGGAACAACGAAAAAATCATCATTGAATTCAGTAATGGCAGCAATTGGGAAGTTCAACACTGCTGCTTCTTTAACTGAAAAATTAGCTTCTGAAGAAGTAAAAAAAAATTTTGAAGGGCAACACTAAATTAAATTTAATTTATCAGTTCAAAAAACTTAAGCTCAATCCTATTAATGCAAAACCCAGTATTAGTGAATATATACAGATTTTTGTATCAACAGATTTAATGTTTTTTGGCAAGATTTTGCGGATTCGGGATAAAATGGGCCTTTTAATAAGGGTTAAAACAATTAAAAGCACGAGATGAGTTACGAAGTCAATTAACAAGAGAATTTTAATATTTCCTATAGAGCTTCCTAATATTAATCCCATTATAACAAACGCAGTTCCGAAATATAACGGATAAGCAGCATTAATAAGAATTACTTTAAAAAATGAATCTTCGCTCTTAATTCCCAATAATCTCCAAATTTCGTACATCCCAAATCCTCCTATCAGTAGTAAAACTGCAGAAATAATCCCTACAATAATAGCAGGAAGACCGAGTTCAATTAAAATTGCAAAATCTGTGTAAGTTTCATTAAAAAAGAATCCTGCAAAAATAACAACACCTTCAGTTAAAAATGCTAATACAGAGTACATTTTCAAAGGAAGCAAAAAATTACTCGAAAATTTCCAAAGAATCAATGCAATTAAAAGTGCTATAATAATATCGAAAATTGTCCCTCCTGCTGCAATTAAAAATGCATCTTCGACTTGAACAGTATCCGTTGTAGATGTTACCCCCATAAACGGATTAACTGTGATTGAAATATTGCCATAACCACTAATCAAGAATGCTAATGCATGTCCAACTTCATGAATTGCGATTAATAGACAGATTGCTGCAAGGAAAGATCCAAAATATGTAAGTGTTGCTTTTAGTGTTTGATTTTTTACTTCTACACTAATACTTTCCATGGTTTGTTTCTTAGGACAGTCTTATTTAAAGAATTTCAATCCCAAATCACCAAAAATGAGAATAAGACAATTAGTTTTAAATATCAAGTAAACCATAATAGGATGACGGAATCCGGGGAACATGACTAATCACTAGGTATAACTTTATCAGACATATTTACCGATATCCAAATTTTTGGTCATTGCGAAGTTACGATTCCACTCTAATTTGAAATAGGAGTAAAAATAATGAATACTGAACTATTCCTACAGATATTTATAGGTATTTGTCTAGTTGCACTGATAGTTTCGTTATTTTTT
>JAEOUK010000499.1 GCA_016839385.1 Promethearchaeota archaeon | reverse complement strand
TTTCCGAATTTGGATAATTGTAATCTATCATGTAAGCTTATTTCTTTCCCAAATTGTTTATTGGATTTCTTTTGGAACTGATTCATTAAACCTTCGACAAAGATTGGAACCCGATCCGGTAAATCTCCGTCTTTATGAGCAAGTGCTCTAATCACCCGTTCCCGTGCATTCATCTTAATACAACTATCTACAATGTAAAATGCTAAAATAAAAATCCTTCAAAAAAAATTCTTACAAAGATATTTGGAAACACCTAGTTTATAGAAACAAATATTAACTCTACTAGGAAACAATCATATGAATTAGTGTGAGTGAGTCAAAAACCTATTTCATTCAGTTAGGAATTGCGATCAGAATTCCTATGGCGTTTCGACGATTTTGTGATGCATCTCTGCATACTTTAATTGAAGGAAGACCAATTGAGGGAATACCTGAAAATTATTCCGATCTGAATGAAGACGAACAAAGAATCTGTTTTTCATATTTTGTCCAGAATAAAGAGAAAAAAACTCTTGCTACTTTTCACCCATCTCTAAAATGTGAATGCATTGATGAGGATTTTCGCCCCATCTACGAGAAGATTATTGAAGATTTGCATTATGCTGCAGCTAAAGCCAATCATGCCCAGGATGAATTGCATAGGCGTATGACGGAAGAATTTGAACGAAATCTAAAAGAAAAATCAGATAAAAATGGAAAATTCACTATGTAAGTATTTTCGCTATCTTTTTTTAGGATTACATCCGATTGATGTTCATGCAATATCGAAAAATGGGTTCGAAAATCGACTGGGAAGTATCTGCTCTTGGTTTTGGTGCAATGAGATTACCCAGAAAATTTGGTCGTGTTGATGAAGAGGAAGCTATTAGAATTTTGAGATATGGAATTGACAGAGGTATTAAGTACGTCGACACAGCTTGGCCATATCATGCAGGAAAATCAGAATTAATTGTGGGAAAAGCCCTCCAAGACGGATATCGTGAAAAAGTGCACTTGACAAGTAAACTACCAATATGGTCGGTAAAAGTTCCAGATGATTTTGATAGATTTCTCAATGAGCAACTAAAAAAGCTCCAGACTGATCATTTAGACATCTATTTATTCCACGGATTAAATAAAGCAAGATTTGACAAGATAATAACCCTAAACTTAATTTCAAAGATGGAAAAAGCTAAAGCTGAAGGGAAAATAAACCATTTTGGTTTTTCCTTCCATGATTCTTTGAGTGTGTTTAAGGAGATAATTGATTATTACGATTGGGATTGCTGTCAGATTCAATATAATTACATGGATACAGGAATTCAAGCAACCACAGAGGGTTTAGAATACGCTAGTAGTAAAGGTATAGCTGTTATCATCATGGAACCCGTAAAAGGCGGTACTTTAGCAAAACCTCCTAAAGAAGCATTAGACATTATGGAAAAGTCTCCAATTAAAAGAAGTCCAGTGGATTGGGCACTTCAATTTTTATGGAATAAACCAGAAATTGCGGTTGTTCTCAGTGGAATGAGTAATTTTCAGCAAGTAAAAGAAAATTGTGATAGTGCAGAAAAATCTGGAATTGGTTCTTTAACTCTTGCGGAAGTAAAAATTGTAAATGAATTGGCAGATTATTTTATAAAGAATACAGCAGTGCCTTGTACTGGCTGTGCGTATTGCATGCCTTGTCCGAATGGTGTCAATATTCCAGAGAATTTCTCAATAGTAAACAACATTGCACTAAGTTATGGAACTAGTTTGGGAAGTATTGTTCAGAGAGTGAGATTCCGGACCAAATATAGAAAAATGCCAAAAAATAAGGTAAATCTAAAGGGGAAATCTATTGGAAGAGCATCCATGTGTATTAATTGTGGTGTTTGTATAGAGAAATGTCCTCAAAACATCAAGATACCTGATGAATTGGTAAAAGTGGTTCAAGTAATGGAAAAACGAAAATCAATTTCCAAAACATTTGCTAATTCTTAGTTTTGGAATATTAATACATACGAATGATCATACATATACCCATATGCCACTTCCTCCTCAGGAGGAATTTCAGTCTTTTCCCAACACACAATTAGCTCTCCTTTAAAGTGCATAACCTTAGAGATAGATTTCCCAACATCCCAAGCAAGAGTTGTGACTTCCCCATCATCGCGATTTTTTAGATTTGACACTTCGACAACAAGAATGCCATTGGCTTTCATAATTTCCTGTAATCTCTGGAAAATATCTTTTATCCCATCAAGATATATCTCATAGCTACCTGGTTTGTGATATGCAGTTAATGGATTTTGATCATCCTGCTGTTGCATAT
>JAEOUK010000498.1 GCA_016839385.1 Promethearchaeota archaeon | reverse complement strand
GAAGAATCCATTAAACAAGGCAGTATCAGTCAAAATTTGATTGAAAATACTGATTTACAGGATTTACCTGAAATTTTAGATGAACTTGAAGAATTAGAGAATTTAATTGATTTAAATCAAGTTATTGACTTCAAAATACCTATTTAATCAAAAGATCCCTGTATAAGTAAAGATTCTTCAATAGCAAAACAGATTAGATTTGACATTTCCATTAAAAATTCATAAGCCGTGATAAATACTATTTCGGCAAAAATTTTAAACATTTTTCTAATCTATATTTATAGGACAAATATATGTTTACAAATAAAAAAAAAAAAGAATTCACGTTTACTCTGTGAGAACAAAGAAGAATACGTTTATTTTGATGTAGATGGCGAGCAAAACGAATATACATGTGATAGTGAATTGGAGATAATTCCCAATCCAGATGCGAGAGAGGTTCTCTATATTAGTGGACCTTCTGGATGCGGTAAAAGTACCTTAGCATCCAAATATATTAAAAAATTTGTTAAAATTTTTCCAAAAAGTGAGATTTATTTATTTTCTATTAAGGATGCAGATCCGGTGTTTGATAGCATTCCACAAGTTCAACGTTTAAAGATAGATGAGCGTATGATCGGGAATCCAGTCAACATCTTAGAAATTTGTAGTCCAAATACCCTTTTAATTTTTGATGATACGGATACAATTGAAAAAAAACTATTGGAACCAATTATGTCTATGATTCATCAAATATTAGAAGTTGGTCGTTCGTATCGTCTTTATTGTATCATTACTTCACATTTGCTGAATAGCAACTCACGAAAATTTTCAAGGGTTATATTAAACGAAGCGCACTGGGTTGTATTCTTTAAAAACTGTAATGAACGTGGTAATAAATATTTTTTGAAAGAATACTGTGGATTTGATGATGATCAAATTGAAGAAGTTTTAAACATTGATGATACAAGAGCAATTATTTTACATCGATTTTATCCAAACTTTGTGATTGCTAAAAAGAAAATTTTTTGTCCGAAAAAAATAAAGAAAATGAAAGGACATTTTTCAGTGCAAAATGTGAGCAAATAAAAGAATTTTTTCGTTATGTATTAATATAAGTTATGCCAAAATTTGAGAAATCAACCATCAAAGGAAAAAAGTATAGTGTTATAACACCAAAAGGGAAAAAGATTCATTTTGGAAACACAGATTACGAACATTTTAAAGATAAAATAGGATTGTATTCACATTTAGATCATAATGATCCAATAAGGCGCAAAAATTATTTGGCAAGAGCCAAAGGAATAAAAGATAAAAACGGAAATTTAACATGGAAGGATCCGGAATCGCCTAATTATTACGCAATAAAATATCTATGGTAAAATTATAGAAGATAAATATGACTTATATTTTAGGATGGGAATCTGAGATTATTGGAACACCTGTTTCAAAATTAGATAAACTATTGAGTCCACACGGACTCATCTATCGTGTTGTAAAACGTGATGGTAAAGTGCTTCCAACAACCAAAGATTTAAGAGCAGATAGAATAAATGTTGAGGTTCAAAATGGTAAAGTTGTTAACTATAAAATAGAAGGAGGAGTAAGATTTAGGGCGTCTGGATTAAAAATAGATGGAACTCATATCTACTACCTATAAAAAATGTTTGTATTAAATTATAAGATGCTATGCAATATTTGTTCAAAACGTATTCCAAATAATTTGGATATAATTTGTTATTTTTGTAATTTTGTTTGTTGTGTTAGTTGTCAAGTAGATAACAAAGGCAATCCTAAAAAACGATTGTTTCACTATTGTGGATCGACACTTTGTGGAAATTGCTACACAACCATAAAGTACGACAAATTGTAAAAAACAATATAGAATTTTTTTTCTTATATTACTAATATAAGAAAAAATTAAGATGATACGTATGCCTAATCCTCATCAGTCCCAAATAGATAATTATAACCGAGAGTTGCTGATACAACAACAACAAGCCAGTTTAATGCAACGGCAGAAAAAACTATCTGAATTACATCACTATCGTAATCGGATAGTTAAAAGAGATGATGATGAAACACCGGAAATAACAGAATCTGAAATGGAAACCGAATCAGAATTAGAAACAACGGATGTTGAGACGGAAATTGAAACGGATCCTGAATCCGATTATCCTATTGGAAACGATGAAAGTGATGAGGAAATTGAAATAGATGTTAAAATTCCAAATCTGGATAAACTAAAAAAATTGGCTAGTTTACAACAGGATACACTGCCTGAAACACCATCACCGGAGGAAAAGGTAGAAATCGAACAACTATTGAATCCTCCCAAAAAACTTAAAAATCCTCCAAAAGAACAAAAGCCAAAGGAATACATCATTTGTAATGTATGCGGTAAGCAATATACCAAAACAAATTCCACATCACATAAGAAAACACAATTCCATCAACTATTGGATCGTATCAATAAAAATATCTTACGTAATGTTTTATTAGTAGATCCTGATCATCCAAATAAAAACTTTGTAAAAGATTTTGTTTAGTTTTTAATATAGAAGAAAAATAAAATGAGAGATAGGGAAACAATTGAACGAGCAAGAAACTTAATGCTAAAATATCCAAATAAAGTTCCAATTATTATCATCCCATCCAAAAAATTTAGTTTACGATATTCCCTTGATCGAGATCGATTCCTAGCAGATAGGCAAACCAGTTTCATGCACTTTATTTTCCATGTGAAACAGAAAATTAAACCGTTTGATGCTTATCAAGGGCTTTTTTTCTATACAGAGTCAAACGCTTTGCCTAATGTTAATTGTGAGATGGGACAACTTTATGAAGATTTTAAGAATAAAAATGGGATACTTTACTTATATGTTGAAGTAGAGAATATTTTTGGCTAAGTTTTTTTTTCTACATCTTATTATAAAGAATGCGTGGTGGGAATGTTTATGATTTACCTCCTGAGTTATTCAGATGGATGTCCAGTTTTGCCTATTGGAATAACTTAGACCGTCCGGATAATTACCAAGGATTCCAAAAACAAAATCAGTTTTCAGATACAGATACCGTTTGTTATTTTAACAAACTTACAAATACAATTATTATTGCTTTTAGAGGAACACATTGGCGAAATCCAGTTGATTTATATGATGATCTTGTGATTGCTGTTAAGGACGTTCCTTCTCAAAGAAAAGTTGATCATGAAATTATGATGTTCAAAAATATTTTTAAGTACTTCAATAATGATCAATTTTGGTATCCATATACGCATACTAGACCAAAATTTATACTAACTGGACATAGTTTGGGTGCGACCACGGCATCGATAATTTACAAGTATGCAGAAGAAAATCTTACAACGGATGATTTTAATGATCAAATTGCTTGTGTTGTATTCAATCGCGGTTCAGCAGTGTGGGGAAAAATAGACTCTGGAACGGAAGTAAAAGACGATCGATTCCATCATCATATTCGCGGAGATATTTTAAGTTTTGGATTTTTAAACGATGAAACGTTTAATCATTTCATATATCCAGCCGAATCATACACGAATCCGTATGAAAATCATAGATTGCATACATTTGATAAGCGCCAGTTAAGACGTTAATGTTTCTATTATATTCAATTGTTTTAATCGTAAATTTACGATTAAAAAAATTACTCTAAGGGGGTGTCAAGGATAATAGAATGAAAGACGTTCGGGACAATTTTTTTGGATATATTACATACGTGCTTTGTATGCTTCTTCTTGATCATCATACATACCAATATGTTTGTATTTGCCATTAATTTCCACTTCTGCACGCCATTTATTTAGATCTTCTCTCCAATTAACTCCAGCATACTTCCCTTGTTTTTTATTTGATTGAATTGTTCTATTACAATTATTTTCTTGATTAGTGCACCATCTTAAATTATCAAT
>JAEOUK010000093.1 GCA_016839385.1 Promethearchaeota archaeon | reverse complement strand
CATTCACTACAATACATCCCTGAAAGAATATTTTCTCCATCGGAAAATGATTTTCCGCAATTTAGGCAAAAAGTTCCTTTAAAATCGTACCACTTCGGAGGGGTGTTCTTTCGAATTTTTTCCATTTGCATATCTCGTTTGAAAAATGTTGTCTTTTAAGCATTCATTGAGTGAATAAACATCTGAGTTCTAATTCTACACATATGATTAAACATTTTCGAATAAATTAAGGCAAACATTTTTCAATTGATCTGCAAAGGAAAAACGTGAGAAGAAAAATGACTAAAGATACAAAATTAGTCCTTTATGAGTTTGATGAAGAAAATAAAATCGCAACTATAACACTAAATCGACCAGAAAAGCGACATGCATTGAATTATAAAATTTTTTCAGAATTAAGTGATATTTTAGATGAGATAAGTATAGAAAACAAAATCCGAGTTGTTTTTATCAGAGCAGTAGGAGACCATTTTAGTTCAGGAATCGACTTAAATCTTCTAGCAGGGCAGGATCCCGATGCTCCAAGATTTTCCTTTGAACCTTCCTCATTTCGTTATATGATGAAAAATCAGCTCCAACCGATTTTTACTAAACTAGCAACTCTGGAAAAGCCCACCATAGCTATAATCGATGGTATGTGTTTAGGTTCTGGATTTGAGCTCGTGTTAGCATGTGATTTTAGATATGCAACAAAAACGGCAATATTTCAAATGAAAGAAGCACAAGTGGGGATCATTCCCGATCTGGGTGGAACAACTCGTCTGCTTCCACTAGTAAATACCTCCCACGCTAAAGAGATATGTCTTGCAGCAAGAAAAATCTCTGCAGAAGATGGATACAGAATGGGTTTTCTAAATGGAATTGCTGATGATATAAAAAGTGTAGAATCTCTTGTTCAATCGATGATACAAGACTTAACCATTGCAGCTCCTCTTGCATACGGAATGGGAAAACATGTGATAGATAAGATTGAGGGAAAATCCATTGCAGAAGGATTAGATGAAACTGCTTCAGCTAATTCCGTTCTTTTTAATACTAAAGATTTCAGAAGAGGATTATCTGCAATGTTTGAAAAAAAACCGGCAAATTGGAAAGGGAATTAACAAAAGCCATGATTGGTACTATGAAGTTTCTATAACCTCTTTTGTTTTTCTATCTAATTCAGTATCTATACTATCTGATTGCTCTACAGTAGTTTCCAATACTTTTTTCAAATATTGCCCCGTATAAGAATTTGTTTCAATTACTTCTTCGGGTGTTCCCGTTGCGATGATTTCTCCACCCTTTTCTCCTCCTTCGGGACCAAGATCAATTATATGATCGGCTGACTTTATTATATCTAGGTTATGCTCAATTACAATAACAGAATTACCCTGATCTACCAAACGTTGAAGCACACGAATCAAAATCTTTACATCATGGAAATGAAGACCCGTAGTAGGTTCATCAAGAATGTATAGTGTATTTCCCGTGGACCGTTTGCTTAATTCTCTAGAGAGTTTCATTCTTTGAGCTTCTCCTCCACTCAAAGTTGTAGAACTTTGACCCAATTCAATGTAACCTAGACCAACATCGACAACGGTTTGCAAAATTCGTTTGATTTTTTCGTGGTTCTCGAAGAACTCAAGAGCTTGATTATGAGTCATCCTTAAAATATCGAAAATGCTCTTTCCTTTATACTTGACTTCCAATGTTTCTTCGTTATAACGCTTTCCCTTACAGACATCACATTTTACATAAACATCAGGTAAGAAGTGCATTTCAATAAGATTATATCCTAAACCACGGCATTTTTCGCAACGTCCAGATTTGACATTAAATGAGAATCGACCTTTCTTGTATCCCCGAATTTTAGCTTCTTCCGTTCTTTCAAATACATCTCGTATATGATCAAAAGCTTTTGTATATGTCGCTGGAATAGATTTAGGCGTCCGACCAATAGGGGTTTGATCAATATCTATCACCTTATCAACATATTCAAGACCAATAATATCATCGAAGTTAATTTTCACATATTTTTTCTTTCTTCGGAACTCTTCACTAACCGCTTCGAGGAGAACTTGCTGAATTAGACTAGATTTACCCGCTCCGGAAACTCCTGTAACACAAGTGAATAATCCAAGTGGTATCTTCACATCTATATTTTTGAGATTGTTCTCTCGTGCACCTTTGATTTCAAGATACCTTGTGTCCTTTGATATTGATCTGCGTTTTTTCGGAATACAAATTTGTTTTTTACCAGAGAGATATTGCCCGGTAATAGATTTAGGATTTTCCATAATCTGGGTGATACTTCCAGCTTCAACAATATATCCTCCTTTTTCCCCGCCTAAAGGTCCAATATCTACGACAAAATCTGAAGCACGCATAACATCTTCATCATGCTCAACGATAAGAACAGTATTTCCTCGTTTTTTGAGTTCAATCAGCATATTAATTAATTTAGACTTATCTTTTGCATGTAATCCAATTGTGGGTTCATCAAGGACGTATAGCACTCCAACTAGATTTGACCCAATCTGAGTCGCGAGACGAATTCTCTCACTTTCTCCACCAGAGAGAGTACGTGCTTCGCGATCCAGCGTGATATAGTCCAATCCTACATTTAATAAAAACGAATAGCGGGAATCAATCTCTTTTAGAATATCTCGGGATATTTTCTGTTCACGTTTGTTAAGTTTTAATTCTTTAAACCACCTAATCCCAGCGGAGACATACATTTCACAGACTTCCCAAATATTCTTTCCTTGAATAGTGACTGCTAAACTAATAGGTTTAAGACGCCTTCCGCCACATGCACTGCAATCAGACTCAGTCATGAACTGTTCGTACCATTCACGCATTCCAGGTGATTTGGTTCTCATATAACGAGACTGTAACATAGGAATTATTCCTCTAAATGGACGTTTTGTTCGAATACTGAAATGGGTACGCTCTTCATCATCTTCGTCTTCATCTTCATCGCCAGTACCATTATTTTCGTAATGGAACAAGATCTTTGTTTTACCAGTACCAAACAGAAACTTATCCCAGAATAGATCTGGGAGATCATTAATTGGTTGATTTAAATCAACTTTATAATGCTCAGCTAGTGATTCAATGTTTCTCCAACTCCATGTGCCTAAAGTTCCAAATCCCCCTACTCTTCTTAATCCGCTTTCATATAGTGGAACTGTTGTATCCGGAAATATTTTTATCTCATCGAAATTCAACACTTTTCCCAAACCGCGACAATAATCACAAGCTCCATAAGGTGTATTGAAACTGAAATCCCTTGCCTGGAGTTTCTCATAAGAAATTCCGCAATCAGGACAAAAGAAATGTTCAGAAAATATTTTTGAGTCTCCATCCACAATAGAAATTTTTACCAATCCTTCTGTTAAGTTCAGGGATGTCTCTACAGAACTGGCTACTCTTGAGCGAAATTCAGCATCGTCTTCACTTTTCATAATGAGACGATCGACGACGACATCAATATCATGCTTTATATTTTTATCTAAAGAAATAGGTTCGTCTAATAAGTATTCTATTGCTTCTTTATTCTGATCTTGAATCACAACTCGTGAATAACCACTTTTCCGGAGTTTTAAAAAGAGTTTTTCATAGGTTCCTTTCTTTCCTCGTACAACAGGTGCAAGTATCTTAAATTTTGTACTTGGTTTTAAAGATTCGAGTATCTCATGTACAATTTCTTGACTGCTTTTCGGTGTTATTTCTTTGCCACATTCAGGACAATGAGGTATTCCAATATTAGCCCAAAGTAATCTTAAATAGTCATAAACCTCGGTCACAGTACCAACAATAGAGCGAGGATTCTTCGAAACTGTTTTTTGTTCGATGGCAATTGTTGGAGATAAACCCTCTATATAATCGACATCTGGCTTATCCATTCCTTCAAGAAACTGTCGTGCGTAAGCAGATAATGATTGTAGATATCTTCGCTGGCCCTCTGCATAGATGGTATCGATTGCAAGGCTAGATTTACCTGAACCACTAAGCCCAGTAAATACGACCATCTTATCCCTTGGGATCTTCACGTCTATGTTTTTTAAATTATTTTGACGCGCTCCCTTAATCACAATCCACTTTGCATTTCCATTGCCATTTTTTGCCATTCGTCCAACTCTCGATCCGATCCAATTTTAGATTACTTTTTGAAGTTTTGATTTTAAAATAAAGAAGTGTGGGTGAGATTATTAATGTATAAAAACCCCACGAAAAAT
>JAEOUK010000497.1 GCA_016839385.1 Promethearchaeota archaeon | reverse complement strand
TTATGAACTTTTTAATCATTAATAACGGTTATAATATCAGAAAAGCAATCGAGAATCCCAGAGTGACGGGTATTTATGTGACGGAAACCACAAAAGGTTTCTTTAAGCATTTTTATAACTATTTGTATAATGTTGAATAAGATCATTAGAATTTTGATACGCAATAATAGCCGTTATCTATTTTTATCCCAAACCATTATTTTAGTATTATGGAAGATATACAAAGCTTCAAAGATTATCTCTTACGTAAAAATAAGATAACTTTTTTAGTTGGAGCGGGAATTTCTATGGATGCTCCGAGTAATTTACCCAGTGCACGAGGATTTTCACAAACATTACTAAAATACATAACTCCAATTGAAGAATTTGAAAAAATTTCATCTCTTGAGGGACTACGGTATGAGATGGTTATTGAACGTGTTCAGCAAGGATACGATGAGAATTTATGGTTTATGGATTATCTTGATATGATTGAAAAATACAATACTATCCACCTATTTCTGGCTCATTCAATTAAATTGGGAAAAAATGTCATTACCACAAATTTTGATTATCTAATAGAACATGCAATGATGGATTTACTCGATGAAGGTGAAAGGAATCTGATAAAACCTATTATAACTAAGGAAGATTTCGAAAAATACGAAGATAAAGATTATCTAAGGGGAAAATATCCTCTCTTTAAAATTCATGGTTCCAAAAAAAACATCATCACTGACGAAATTACAATTCAATCATTAATTACAACAATTTCATCATTAGGAAAAGATAGAGAAGCTACTGAGACTTTTTCAATTGAAAAATATAAAAAACCCCTGATGAGCGAACTTCTAAAAAAGGCAACTCTTATTGTCATGGGATATTCAGGAAGTGATTCTTTTGATGTCACCCCTTTATTGAAGAAATTTCCTGATCTTGAATCAATTATATGGATTGATCATTCATTGGGTGATTCTATTCAAATTTCAGATATTTCGAAGCGTAAAAAACCCAAAGAAAAATTAACTAATCTTGAAAATCTATTAATTGATTTACATATAGAACATGGTTATGATGTGTATTATATCAAATCCAACACCCGTTTGTTTATTGAGAAGATATTATGGACAACATTCCTTTCTGATCTAGAAATACCAAAAATAAAAGAAGAGTTAAATCCGCTAATCTCGTTTGAAGAATTTATAGAACCAGAATATAAGAAATTTAGTTTAACGCAAAGATATAGTACAGCAGTAAAAATTTATACGGATTTATCTCTTTATGATGACGCAATGAGATGCGCAGAAATTGGTATTCCTATTGCAGATAAAGAAAATGAATTGCAAAGAAAAGCTAATTTCTTAAATCACATTGGTATAATAAAAATGAATCGGGGAGATATTGAAGGAGCAATCGAAGCGTATGAAAGAGCATTAGAAATCAATAAAAAATGTGATTATAAGTTTGGAATAGCAAATGTCTTGAATAGTTTAGGAATGTGTTTTAGAAGACGGAGTGAATATACAAAAGCAATAGAATATTACGAAAGATCGATAAAACATTACGAAGAAATTGAAAGTATACGGGGATTAATGATTGAATTTAATAATATGGGAGTAATCTTCGCAGAGCTCAATGAACCGAAAAAAGCACTTGAATATTATGAAAAATCCCTGGAATATGCAGGCATAATTGGTGATTTAACACGAAAGGCTACGCGATTGAATAATATTGCTACATTATACGATAAAGAATTTGACGATGCTCCCAAAGCAATTTCCTATACATTAGATGCATTGAAGATCTATGAAGAAATGGGAGATTATGCTTCTCAGGCAATTTCCTATAACAATCTTGGCATATATTATGATAAAACAGGTAATAAAGAAGAAGTTTTCAAAGCTTACAAAAAAAGTATTGAAATTGCATTAGAGAGTAACAATATAATATCATTATCACAATCCTATCCCAATCTTGCAGACTTCTATTTTGATTCAGGCAATTTAGCGGAAGCAATACGATACATGAATTTAGGCATTGAAATTGATAACAAAATTGGAGATAAAAAGGGCCAATCAAATAAAATTTACAGACTTGGAAGGTTTTTTCATCAATCAGAAGATTTTAATAATGCCAAGATTAAATATCTCGAATCTATAGAAATCTCTAAACAAGTGGATAATTTTGAAGATTTGAACGAAGCTTCATTTTGGTTGGCTGAACTATATTTTAATAATGAAAATTATGCAAACGCAATTATTTATTATAAAATGGGATTGGAATGTGCGAATAAATTAGAAATTCCTTCTGATATTGTTACTTATAACGAAAATCTTGGATATTCTTATGAGAGACAGGGAGATTTTGAAACCGCCATAGACTACTATACTGTTGCTCAAAATTTATACGAAAAAAATGGAGATTCTGAAAAAGCTTTTGAAATGATTGAGAACATATCATGGGCGCTAAGCGACCTTGGAAAAATAAATAGCGCAATAACTCGATTGGAGGATTACATAATTTCGTTAGAAAATTCAAATATTATTGAAACAATGGATAAAGCACTTGAAATCATCATTACAATGTGTATTATGGGAGAAGATTTGGATAGAGGAACTAAATATGCAGAAAAACGGTTACAAATAGCAATTAAAAATTCAGATCAAAGGGCTTTAGCTTATTCTTATGGTAGTTTAGCAATATTTTGTGATAAATTAGGTGAGATTACTAATGCTATAACATTCAGTGAAAAAGCAATCGAATACGCAAAAAAAATTGAAGATATAGATTTAATAAACAATCATACACAAAACATAGAGATTTTTAGGAAGAAACTTAATAATCCTTAGGTTTCACCAAAACTAATATAATACGAGCAATTAGATCAATTTCGCTGTATTTTCGCAAGTTCTCCTGCAATCTAGTAGGATTAATCCAAGTCTTGATTGAACTCTCCCTTTTTCATCAATGATTAATACAATTAATTATTGATTATCTAATATGAAAGCTCAAACTTAATAGATATATTAATGTCATTACAGGTCTTAACCTATTTTTTGTTAATCTTTTTTATTTTTGGAAAGAATCGACCTGTTTTAGATACATATTCCTCATAAACTTCACCAAACATCTCTTGTAACATCTTTTCTTCCCTTTTAGCTTGATAGGGGATTGCTAGAAAACCAATTAAACCAAAAAACATGAACCAGACTCCTGTACCAAGAAAAATGAATACAATTTCAAATACACCTGCAATATAAGCTGGATGACGAATGTATTTATACGGCCCTCCCGTTGCTAATGCGTATTCTTCTTCTTTCATTTGAAGAAAACAAGCAGTATAATTAACGTTA
>JAEOUK010000496.1 GCA_016839385.1 Promethearchaeota archaeon | reverse complement strand
TCTCAGAATCTTTCACATTCAAATGCACTTTGATTTCTTCTGGATCTTTATGCATGCTATCAATTTTTACTTTTATATCAACTATCGCAATTTTTCTAGTCACTTTAGTTTGTGATAAATAAGTACCAGAAGACGCAAAATCTACCGGAGATATACAGATTGAATTTTTAATAAGAATATAGACAGGTCGATATATTCCTCCCATCACAGGGAAATCACCACTCATAGGTGGAATATCTTTATGTGGAGCATTGTTTGCTCTTACAGCAATAAGATTTTTTTCCCCGGGTTTAATCAAATTAGTTATTTCGTAGCAAATAGCAGAGAATGCCCCTTTGTGATTTCCAACAAATTTTCCATTACAAAACACCTCTGAGATATCTCCTATAGCTTCAAATTTAATGAAAATTCTTTTTTGCTCTACATCATCTGGAATATGCACTATGGTTCTATACCATCCCGTTCCTCGATAATATCCATGATCCTTTTTCTTTCTAATAGTTAGCAGTTTTCCGCCTCCAGTTTGGACATCATGGGAATTCCATGTGTGGGGTATGGTGACTTTATCCCATAAGGTATCATTGAGTTCAATGGAACTACCATTTTCTACTTCTTCTTTAAGAAATTTCCAATGTGTTAATTCTATTCGTTTTTGACTCATTTCTAGTAATTTACTCATAATTTTTCTAAATTTTGTCAATCTTGTTTATTAATATTGCAAATAAATTGAATTGCATTCAAGTCGGTTAGTTTTTTGAAAAAACTAATTGAACTTGATCCACTTGCGAATCGTTCCTGTTTATTTTAGTAGATATGGTTATTGATTCCATCATGTAGCTAAAATCTTCCATGTGATTTGAGATATGAAATTGGAAAAATTTGGAAAAATGACTTCCCAAGCGATGTGTGCCATGAATCCAAACTTTGCCATCTTTTATTTCAAATTCAATAGTGTCAAACCACCGATATCCTGTCGGTCCATAAACAGCATTAATTAAACCTAGAATTCTCTGTTCAAGGTCATTCATAAATGATGAAAAATTTGAATAAGCTTCAAGTCCTCCAAAAATTTCTTGCATTCCAATATAGGATTTCTTTGCATTTTCAAAAGCCAAGATGCTAAGCTGGTAAAGCTGATCTTCATTCATGGAATCCAATGTTTGTTTTAGCATATTTAAGCTAAACATACACAAATCCGAACCAGGATTAATTATTGCATTGATGCGCATATTAATCCACAGTTGAAGTCCTTCCCGTATGATCTGACTTTTATTCATGTTCCTTTCAAGCTCAGCAACGCGATCAAGTATTTTTTTAAGGTCCTTATCTAACCGTAGAGTAAATTTTTCGTCTTTGGTTTTTTTTGGAGTATCGTTCATTTTCATCAAATTTTTGAGTGTATCGTAGAAAAAAAACTGAATATCTAAATCCTTTCCTTCAACTCTTCTTATTATGTCCTAGTTCTGCTTCCATTTTCAGTACCGTATTTTTATCGATATTATACACGAATTTAACGCAAATCCAAGCCATTAATAACCCAAAAAGATTCAAAGCAGCAACTAGATATCGAATATTTAAATCAGTTTGGAACGTCTGAACTGCACCAAATGTCTCCTCATATCCTAACCATGCCATTAGTAATAATACCAGACCTGGACCAACCCCTTGTGCGACTTTCCTGAAGAATGAGTGATAGGCATATATAGTTCCTTCATTCCGGACTCCAGTTTTCCATTCCATAAAATCAATAGAATCAGAGACCATTGCGTAAGAAATGTTCGAGAAAAATGCTAAACCTAGAGAACTTACCATACTACAACTAAGAAATACCACAATTCCAGTAGTATTACGTGAAATTGGTAGAAAAATCATCAGAAGACCTCCTAAAATTCCTAATAAAAGTCCATATTCAGATACTTTCTTCTTCCCAAATTTTCTTACTAAATTGGGTATCAGAGGGATAACAATAAACATGGGTAGATAAGCCAGAGGGAGTATCAAAGCGGATAACCTAGCATTCTCAAAATAGGATTGAAACATCACAGTTATAGCAGTTTGAGCTCCAAACATCCCAAGGAAGAAAGAAACAGCTCCAAATGTGACTCCCAAAGCGGCTCTGTTAGTAAAGAATGCTTTCAAATCTTTGATGTAATTAATTTTCTTGTGTTTGTGTATTGTTGAGGGTTCAGATTTCAACTCCCCTTTTATTGCTTGGTACGGCGAAATCCTTTCAACTGTAGCACGGATTAAAAAAATAAATGCGAAAAAACCGATCACACCAAGGATGAGCGCAATCCAAATCAATCTTCCTCCTAATAAATTATTATCTTCATCAAAGGTGACAATGGGTAAGATAATCGCAATCGGGAGAGCTGCTAAAAAGGCACCAATATTTCTCCACATGGATAATTGAGCTCGCTGGACAGGATCTGCTGTAATTGTTGCAGCCATTGCACCATAAGGAACATTAGCAAGAGTATAGGAAGCATCCCAAACAATATAGGTCAGAATGCAAACAAAAATTTTCACTCCTAATTCTGCATTAGGAATTGGAAGGAAAGTAATTGCTGACGAAAAAATAAGTCCTACCGCTCCAACAAAGATGAATCGCTTGAATTTTCCTTGTAATACACCTGAAGTCTTGATCTTGCTATGATCTACAATTCCTCCGATAAGAGGGTCATTAATAGCATCCCAAACTTTCAAAATAACCAATACGATTGCAAAAATCCATGTCTCTATTTGAAGGTATTGATTGTAAAATAATGCGAAGGTACTTCCGGATAATGCAAAACTCATATTACACCCAAAATCCCCAGCAGCATAGGATAGTTTATCTTTCCATCCAAATGGGCGTAAATTTTCATATTTTTGTAAAATCTTTTCATTATCATTACTCATCATAGGCAACCTCTGAAATTAACACATAGTGCGATATTCTAAATATCAATACAACACTTGTTGTCCGACGTTATATATAAAATTATATGATTTTGTACGTACAAAATTCAAATTATCTTGCAGGAAAATATCGATCATTGATACTATGATAATCATTAGTCCATAGAAATCTAAGATAAAAAATTAAAAAAGAAAAAAATGTGTTTTTTATTCAAAATAAAGGATATCCTTCATCGTTCCTTCGCGTTTGTTTTTAGGTCGAAGCACAGCTTTAACTTTTGCTCCAGTGTAATCCTTCTTCAGGTCTTTCACCTTGAGCTTGGTTAACCATGCACCATCGGTTCCTTGAATATCCACTAGCCCCATAACCCATGGTTTCTCCAGTTTTTCCCCTTCTGCATTCAATTAAGCAACCGTGAAAGTTTTAACGATACCTTCAGGAGCTATTTCCTTCCATGAACCTTCTGGAATTTCTATATAGCAATCCTCACAGTAAATACGTGGGGGAAGATAGGTAGTTTTACACTCGGGACATGTGCATGCAAGGAAAGTTCCTTTTTCCTTCAGATTCTTAAAGAATCTATCTCCTGCTGCACCATTTGGATACAGATAATCCGCTTGCATATCACCACGCCATCCCAGTCCAACTTCTGGCTCGGGATTAGATTGTTTTTCACCAAATGTCATTTTATTTACCTCCCACCTTTAATGGTTTGAAATACAAGATGTCTGTAATAGCTCCTTCCCGTTCCTTCTTAGGTTTCCAGACAGCTTTTACTTTCATACCGATGTGTATCTCGTCCTTTGTCATTTCGCCAAAGTAGTGCATAAAACCATGATGTTCTGGTGCCCCATCTAAGTCTATAACTCCAATCAGAATTGGTTCTTCGATTCTTGCGGCGTTTGGATCTAAATAGGATACTGAGAATGTTTCGATTACACCTATATCAGGAAGTTCTACCCATCCCTCTGTAGGTCCATAACAGTACTCGCAGAACATCCGAGGTGGAACAAGAATTCGATCACAAGTGTGACATTTAATTCCGTATATCTTTCCTTCCTTAAGACCTTCCAGAAATTTTACATTTGCTCTGCCTAAAGCCCATGAATATTGTACTTCTGGTTGCCACATGGTATAAGTGACATCCTTATTTACTAGGTGTTTCTCTGGAACTTTAGTTCCTGGTGCGTAAGGTGGATATGCTTTCTTATCATTTGGCATATTAATCCCTCCTCATAGCCATCACGGTGGCCATTTGCATGATATCACCCCAAGCTTGTCCAACTCCGACTTTTGGGTCGTTTGGGACCTGTCTTTTACCTGCTTTGCCTGCTAGCTGCCAGTAAAGTTCACACACTTTCTGACCCATGGTAGCGGCGATTGGATTTCCTACACCTAACAAACCACCACTTGGACATAGTGGAAGATCCCCATCTCTTTGCGTAACACCCTCATGAGTTGCGAGTGGAGCTTTACCTTTATCGAATAAAAGTAATCCTTCAGCGTGGTGCAACTCCTTATAATCAAATGGATCATAGGGTTCTGCAAAATCGATATCTTTTCGAGGATCTTCTATTCCTGCTTTCTGGTAACACATCTTAGCTGCATTAGCAACGTACCGTGGGAAATATAGGTCTCTATTAGTCCACATAGTGCTATCAATATTCCATCCCACTCCTGCAACTCGAATCCGTTCATCTGTATATTTATGAACTACATCCTCCGAAGCAAATATGATTGCTGCAGCACCATCTGAGGGTGGGCTAATATCTAATCTCTGGACCGGCCAAGCCATGATCTCCGAATTTAAAACATCTTCAACTGTGATTTTTTCATCTGGTAATTGTGCACAAGGATGACCCACAGCATTTCGCTTATTTTTTACTGCAACTTCTGCAATCCATTCTTTCTTGATATTGTGTACTGTCATATACCGGTTCATTTCCATAGCAAACAACCATACAAGGTTTGGATGAAGTGGTCGATCGATGATTGGATCCCAAATATGTTGAAATGCCGTTTGGGGGTGTGGATAGCAATTTCCCATCTTTTCTTCGCAAATGACCATACAAACGTCTGCTACTCCCGATGCTACATGCCACCATCCTGCAATTGGTCCAAATACTCCTGTTCCTCCCCCATTAAATACTCTAACATATGGTTTATTTACTCCACCTGCTCCATCTAATAAATTATCTCCTTTCATATGAATACCATCAAAAGCATCTGGAGCTGTACCCATTACAACCATATCAATATCCTTTCTAGTAATCCCGGCATCTTCCATCGCCATTTTAGCTGCCATAAAAGATAACTCTTTTCCATTCTCGAGTAAATGACGTCTAAATAACGTCATTCCAGCACCCAATACATATGTTTTCTTCATTTTTTTAGCCCCTCCTAAAAATTGCGACGGCTCCACTTCCTGATGGAACACCACGCCATGATTGTGCAAGACCGGTATTAAGATCCGACAATTGTCGTTTTCCTGCATGACCTCGAAGTTGAGTCACAATCTCAAGGGATTTCTGTAGTCCGGATGCTTCCAAACAGTTTCCTACTCCAAGGGCTCCTCCAGATACATTAACATTTGAGAGTTTTCCTTCATCTATCAATTTAGCGGCATTTTCAGTATATCCGATTGCTTCCAGGTGCTGCAGTTCTTTATATGAATACTTATCATCAACTTCCAAGATGTCAATTTCTTTTGCAGGATTTTCAATATCAGCCATTTTATATGCCATTTTTGCAGCCATTGAAGCATATTTGGCATTAAATCCTCGGTTTGAGAACCAAGGCGTTTCAGACGACCATCCAAATCCATCCAAATAGATTGGTTCGATTCCTAATTCTTTAGCTTTTTCCTCAGTTCCCAATACAAAACAAACCGCACCATCGACCATCGGAGCAACATCGTAATACTTCATAGGAGTAAAAACTGGATCCGACTTCATAACATCATCTACAGTTATTTTCAGTTCATAATCTGCATAGGGGTTCAAGAATGCGTTTTTCTTATTTTTAACAACTACTTTTGCACATTGTTCTTCGGTAGTTCCTGTATTTTTCAAGTAATGTCGCATTTCCATGCCTGCTAAGAAATAGGGATGCACTCGTTCCTTCTCATCGGATTTTCCTACCATGTAATCATGGCTACCTTCAGGCCATACTGGTCCTTCCTTGTAATTTGGACGTTCAGCAGAACCTACAACGGGTCGTTCAAACACCGGATCCATCCCAAAGTTCAGTATCTCTCCGTATGTGAGAAGATCTGAGACTTTACTATGAGCTTCCACCGAGACGATATCCATATATCCCGTTTTAATTTGCATATACGCTGTGCCTAAACCGTAAATTCCATCACTACACACAGTACAACAAGGTTTTAAAAGAGCTCCAATCTGATCTGGAACGAACTCATCAAAGATAGAGAAACCTTCATAGAAATCTTCTGCACAAGTGATGAAAGAATCAACATTTTTACGTGGATCGACACCTGCGTCCATATAGGCTTTGTTACAAGCTTCATACATGAAATCTTTCCATCCCATGTCTGGAGTGATTGCATTGAAGTCTGTATGACCAACGCCTAAAACAACTACTTTTCTCATTTTAAGTTCACAAAATTCGTTGTTGGTAGAATTAATTCAACATACAATAGTTGATCCACGGATTTAATAAGTGTTTCAGTTATATTTTGGGAAACGAATGGGAATTTCAAAGAAATGGGAAATGCATCAAATTGTTAACTAATTCGTAGAATTTGAGTTAAAATAGAAAATATTTAACAAGTTTTGATAAAAAATTTACATCGAGATTTCAAAAAGTTATTTTAACTGAATTTTACAAATTTAAAGATTGATAACATATCTTTATTTCCATAATGATATACTAAACTTATTTTCTCATCTGCAATTTCTCCATCTGCATTATCGAATTCTACGCCATTTTCTTTATCAAAGTTCATAGAAAATTTATTAGTGTTTTCGATAGCAAATTTTCCTTTATAGATACGAGGGAAATCACTAGAATCTCTTCTTTTTTCAAAAATTTCCGACTCTAGTATATTGAACCATTTAGGAAATTCTCCTGAATCACCCATGTTATATATAATTTCATCTTTTTCTTGTTCTGAGAAATGTTGGATGTTAGATTGAAATTCTTCACTCAGTTCTTTCACATTAATTTCCATTGGATGAGGTTCCAAAATACCAAATTCTGCTAACAACACTGATCCTTTTTGTTGATTATCATGGGAGAAAAATTGTAAGATTTGGATTCCTTCCATGATTTCATCAAACACGGGGGTATCCACTACCAGATACTTTTTTGTGGCTATATAAAATCCATCATCACGAATCATTTAGAATTCTCCATTTATTTGTTTTTAAAATCTATTCAACACAGTAATGTTCAATATTTGGCTTTATAATTGTTTCATTTATTGGTTAGGAGGAAAATCAGAATCTGGAATAGTGGAATAGATATTAATTTAATCGTAATTTGCGTTCTTTATAATAGATATAAGAAATTTGGGTTTTTAGAAATGAAAATAAGATTATGGTCTTATAGACTGAAAAAACGCTTTAAGGAACGAAAATTGAAACGCGTGCAAGATTTACAAACTGATAGAAATATTCTAGCACATAAAGATGCTATAATGGGTTCACGTGGAGAACAAGATTTTGATCAAGCAGGGGTAGGAAAATCCAATAATTCAATGGGACCAAATTAAGAGTTTATTTTATTTTCAAGACAATATAGGAAAACGATTATTAGCTATATGGGAAAACTATGAAATTTTAGTTATGGTTGTGGAAACTTAATAAACGTCCTAACAAACATAAATTGAAACGCACAGAGGAATTACGAACAGATCGACGAATTTGTGTTCAAAAAAGTGCAATTATGGGATGCTGAGGAGAATTTGTCTTTGATCAAACGATAGAAGATAAGTCAGATATCTTGACTGGTCCCTAAAATAGCACGAAAATCTGTTGATAATATCTTGAAATAATCTGTCATTTTCTCTCTAAATCTATAAATTATAGAGGGATTTGATTTTATAAGCATAAAACTTATTTAAAATACTCAAATCGAATTATTTGAAATTATTGGGAACTCTTGATATATTTTGGGCTTCATCTTACATTTTTTAGCAAAAAAGTTCAAATACTGGGATTAATTCTAATTTTTGAGTATAAAGGTGACCAGTTTTGAAAATAAGTTCTTTGAATTCTTTTCTGCCAATTATTCATGCAGAAGGCTCTGGGTATGAATTAGGTTATAAAATTGGTCAACAAGTAAAATCTCAAATCAAAAATACCTTAATCCCTGAAAATATATGGTTTTCAGAACGAAGGGATTTAGATCGTAAAAATCCCACATATTTAGAAAAAATTTTACGACTAACTAAACAGAAATTTCCATCGTATGTTGAAGAAATTCTTGGATATGCAGACGGTGCTGGGGTTTCTTTTAGAGATCTGTGGGTCATTAACAGTGCTGATCATCAAACTATGCAATTTGAAACATGTACCGATCTTTTTATCCAAAACACGAATGAATTAATTCTTGGGCATAATGAGGATTTTAATGATATTAACAGCGATCCATCCTATTTCCTACACCTTAAGTTGGAAAATGGGATAGAAATTTTCTCACATACATATCCAGGTGCACTTCCAGGAACTTCCTTTGCGATGAATTCTGAAGGAATGTGTTTTA
>JAEOUK010000495.1 GCA_016839385.1 Promethearchaeota archaeon | reverse complement strand
TGAGCATCTGAATCGCAATAATAAAATCCTCTCCTAAATCCTGAAATCATATTTGAAACAATGCGAAAATTATCTATCGTACCTGCTTGTTCGAGTTGTTTATATTGGTGGGGAAGAGCAGATTGAAGATTTACTTCTAATCGATGCTTCCAATAAGAATCATCTATATCGATATTGGCAGGATCTACTGCATAAAACGAGCAAAATGGTGGAATTTTCACAGTTCTTTCGTAACTTTTTTCCATATATATTGTATCATCTACAGTTTATTAAACATTAAAATCCACATCAAGATTTATTAGCTTACATGTTGATAGTGTATTTTGATGAAGAACTTACGGAAGAAGAGAGAAATTGAAATAGTCGAAATTAGAAATTCATGGAAGGAGATTGGTTTCCATCGTCCCTTAGCTGGAATATTGATGAATCTCGTATTTATAATATTGACTGCCAGTTTCGGAATTTTATACACATCTTGGTTCATGCCGTATTTTATATTCCCATTTCCTGTTGGAGTGGGATACACTGTTATGGTTGCTAATTTATTCGGTTTTGGGTTTACAATGCTTGATCTAGGAGTTGGACTATCACTGCAACGGTTTGTAAGTGAGTATAACATAAAAGATCCTAAAAAAAGTATCAAGTATATACAATTCTACATCTATTTCCAAATGTTTACAGGACTTTTACAAGTGACTGGAATCAGTATTTGGGTCCTATTCTTTCTCTCCTCTTCAGATTTAATATATGCTTCTTGGTTATTGTTGTTATATTCTACACGTCAATTTCCAGGAATGTTGAGTGTGTTTTCAGGAGCAATTAAGGCATATCAGCGATTTGACAAATCCAATATCTTATATTTTATTCACGCAGTATTATTGGAAAGTTCTACGAAACTGATCTGTATTTTATTGGGAAGATTTGTTGGTAAACAAAATCCAGCTATAGGAGAACTGATGGGAGCGACAATTGGAGCTATAATTGGTGCTTATATAGATGATTTTCTTGCAGCAATCATAGGTGCATATTGGTTAAAACCAGTACTCCAAGAAATTGATCCTTCTTATAGAATTCTAACATTATTCCGTGTAGATTTCGACTGGTCTATCGTGAAGGATAGTTTATTATATGGATTACGCCCTTTAGTCGCAATGTTAATTTGGCCTGCAGGAAACTTGATAGCTACTGCCATTTTGATTAACTATATGCCTAATTATGCAGTTTTTATAGGAATATATAGTATTGCAGATTTTGTTGGTTCTTTTGTAGGCGCATTTTATTTCGAAATCGCTCCACCTTTGTCAGAGGCATATAATAACGGAAAAATCCATCTTTCAGGAGATTATATCACTAGAATTTATAAATGGAATGGATTGGTAGGATCTTTCTTGGGATGCGTATTGTTTACTGCAGCCCCCTTATTTGCAGTTTTTGCTGGGGAACGTTTTGCACTCCTTGGTCCAATGCTTCGGTACTTAGTAGTGTTTAATTATTTCAATTTATTCTCGCAACTGCATGATGCAATGTTTAACGGTGTAGGGCATCCAGAATTTAATATAATACTAGTTTTTGTGGATCAAGGTATTCGTATTCTCGTCTTGTACATTATGATTATTCTTTTCGATACGGGTTGGCTAGCATTAGTCTGGTCTTTTGGACTTGGACGTATTATAAAATGGATTACTGGATACTTGATTTTTAACAAACGCTTCTTCAAGATCACAATAAATGTATGGCAAACTTTCATAGTTCCAATCATAGCTTTGACTTTTGAACTCACAATATCGTTATCCCTCGTCAAATGGGTTTATCCACTGTTGAATAATGTGATGAATACTCTTTTTGCAGCGGGAATTATTATTGCGGTTGGTTGTGTAATCATTCCATATTTCATCCATTTCATTCTATATGCCCTATTGGGAGGATGGGATGAAACGGAATTACTTCATTTTAAGCGTGCTGTTGATATGTCGAAACCTTCCAAATGGATAGCTCGTCCAATCTATAAGTTAGCACAGAAATTTTCTGAAAAAACCAAATTATTCAATCGTTTTCCGATTAAGACTACAAAAGTAAATGAAGAAATTGCTGAATTAATGCAAACTCGAGCTATGTCAATAAGGAAAGATGATTGAGTCATTTTTATAAGTGAAAAGGGGAATTCCGCATATGGGATGAGAGATTATATAATTTCACTATTAAATTTACAGTATCTTTCCCAAATTCCTCATAAAAATTTTCCATTTTTTGATTCTTCTCTATTCCATTCAATATTTGATCAACACACTTCATATCCCCTAGCAGTTTTCCTTTATCTTCGACACCAGGAATGACATCCGGATCTGGTGCTTTTTTTCGAATATAACTGGGAACTTCCAGAAATTCTGCTAAGTCTTCCAATTGACTGCGATATACATGCAATACTGGCATGATATCTGCGCATTGATCTACACCCCATTTAGAAAACGTCCCTGTTAACCATTCAGTTCGATTCGCAGCGCCAACCACCATCAAATTATGAACCTCAGCGTATTGATACAATACAACCATGCGCATTCTATGCTTCGCACTTGAGTAAGAATTTCCTTTAGAAATGAAAGAATTTGCCTTAGGTTGCATTCGTGTGATAAGGAAATTTTCTGCATTTTTTCGAGATAATAGAATCTTCTCACCAATTTTGACAAATAATCCTCGTAACCTACGGCTTGGGAGAAATTTCAAAGGTAATAATTTGTATGTACCTGCTTTTCTCAACAAAGGTGTGAGAGTCTGGGTAATTAATGGAATTCCTAAATGTTTAGCAAGCAATTGTGCATGATCTTGATGAAAAGGTTTACTGTCTTGATCAGGCATATTAATCAAGTGCACATTCTCAGCTCCTAAACTCTGAACTGTTAGAATCGCAACTACAGCTGAATCCAACCCTCCACTTAAACCTATTACAGCACCATTTCGATTAAGTCGCGTCAAGGATTTTTTAATGAAAGTTTTGATATTCTTAGTCATATCAGAGAAATCTATTTCTAGTATTTGAGAAACTGTTTCATTCATTATTTTCACACATAAATTCCTCACATATCATTTAAAGTTTACACTGGATTTGCAACAGACTAAGTAGCACTAACAATATTACAATAATGTGGGAAAAAGTGCCCCGTGTGAATCTTTAATAGAGAATAGGTTTAAACATTACCTATGAAAAAAGGCGTGGATATTCTCTCAGAGGATATTAGGAAAAAATTAACTACTCGAAATATATATCGGGTATTTAATGATTTTATTTTTCCTATGATTAGTAAGGATGAACGGGAATTTCTCCAAGAAGTAGAGGATTTTATGGTAAAGGAGATCGAACCCGCTATTGATTTGAGTGAAGATGTATATGACCTCTTCAAGATACTTGGTAAAAAAAATTATGTTCAGCGTTTGAATCCATATGGAGATCTTGCAGATTCGGGAAAATATGGAATGAGATATGAACTTTTACTAGCAATGGCAACTTCTATTGTAGATCCCGAATTGGATCTTGCTCGAGTGGTTACTGGAGTGATATTCGGAAATCCCGTGTTTAAATATGGTGGAAATGATCACGTGAAAAAAATTCTTGAAAAAGTATTGAAAGGGGAAAAAATCGGGTGTATCTGCATTACGGAACGAGATCGTGGTTCTGATGCAGTACACATGAATGCAACCATTGAGGATATGGGAGATTATTACATTCTTAATGCAGAAAAAGTATACACTACTAATGGTCCTGTCGCTGATTACTTCATTGTTTATGGAGTAAAAGATGTCGAAAATCCTCGAGGAACTATGTTTCAAGTTATTGTTGAGCGTGACTTCGAAGGAGTAGAAACGCACAGATTAGGAATAACATCAGTCCCACGAGTTCAAATTGGTCAATCTATATTTAAGAATGTTAGAATTCCAAAACAAAATGTTTTAGGAGCTAATGGAGGTGGGTATACTAATTTATTCACGGGATTGGTTGCAGAACGTGATGCTATAGTGGGCTCAAGCCTTGGAGTGGCTTGGTTAACTGCTATCACAGGTCTCCTGTACACAAATCTAAGGGAACAATTTGGTCAAAGAATTTACGAATTTCAGGGAGTCTATTTGCCAATCACCAAATTATTCACTGAATTAATGGCAGCAACAGAATTAGGATTACAAACAGGTGATGAATACCGAAAATCACTTAAATACCCAAATAAAGCAGACATCCACAAATATAATGCAGCATTTTCATCCGGTACCAAATTTCTAGCAAGTAATCTGGCACATAAGATAAATTACGAAATGCAACAATTGATGGGAGGAATAGCTTTCACAGATAATCTCAGAGTGGAAAAAGCTCTTGCAGTTAGTCATATCCAAGAAATTATAGGAGGATCTCGAAATATACAATTACTGTTAGTTAGTAGAGCTTTAAGAGATATAGTAAAAAATGTTTTAAAATGACCAAATAATTTCACAATAACTTTATATCAAATAAATGACATAATGGTGACAATAATGTCAGCGGAACCAAATGATAGTGATCTAATAGATGACGATGAACCCATCGATGATGAACAACTTGAAGATGATGAAAGATCACCATATTCCAGCACACTGGCGCATTTAGGAAAAACTATGAGGACTTACGGGAATACTTTATTGGTTCTTTTGATTGTGATGCTTTTTATAAGTATTTTTCTGTTCCTAATCGTTTTTAATCCTGTACGAGCCGCATTAATGGTAATATATATAATAAAAGCTTTCGAATTTGGATTTTACATTGATTTTTTGGTGGGATTGAAGAGATCTGATTCGACTTATGGGGGACATTTCATCCAAAAAGCTTTTATCTTGCTACTTAGCATGCTTATACTTAATATACTGATCCTAGGAGTGGGAACTGTTATAGTTTCTCTCAATACAGATCCATTACTGATTCATTTCTCAGATGACGGCCCTGCAGAGAAGGTATTCTTCTATTATACTATGCTCTCCTATCAAGCAACATGGTTACGATACATAGAAATCGTTAGTCCAGCCTTGACTATTGCAGGTTCTCTATTACTATTGAAATGGGGAAATCTGTATGTTGGAGATAGATTTGTAGATGAATTAAGTGCTCCATTTCCCAAAGAAATGAAGCTGATGATATTGGGGGGCACATTTTTTATGATGGGAATAATTTTCGGAATAATTGTCGGATATATTCCCGAATCAGTCTTATTTACCTCATCAATTCTATCTATACTCAAGTTCATAACAAGTTTTCTTCAAATCGTTGGAAGTATTATTACTGCAGTAGGTTTCAGTCGTGCTGGATACTATCTCGAGTTATATACTACAAAAGATAAGAAAAAATTCTTTTCCAGCAAAATTTATGAAGAGTAAATCCCCATATTTTTTATTACAGATCTATCATCATTAGGTGGAATAGTTGGAGAGACTTTACTGTCCGGATTTTTCAAGTGTGTTTGGGAAGAAATTTGCAAATCCTTTCTTTTTACCCAATATTGACTCACAGATCTGGCCTATTTTCGAAGGTGAGCAGCATCCTTCTGTTGTTAAAAAGTTACTTGAATTGAAATCGGGAGGAAGAACAGTTCTATATAGGAGAAAAATCACATTAGATCAATTAAAGTTAGAATTGGAGGCAAGTTCTATAGAAACATGCTTATTTCAAGCTATGGAATTGGAGAAAGAGTATGGAATTCCTAATGAATATACTATAGAAATAGCAAAAAAAATACCATTAAGCAAAGTATGGGTTTCAATTATTCCAAACGCACAAGGATTGACTAAATTAAAAGAATATTACAAAAATTT
>JAEOUK010000494.1 GCA_016839385.1 Promethearchaeota archaeon | reverse complement strand
TATGAAGACTTGAAGCGAAAACCCGAAGGAACGGCTGGCTTGAGAGTTTTATTCGGGGTTGGAGAGATTCCAGATATAATTGCCTATCAAGGTTTCACATTTTTAATTTTTACGTTCTACAGTGCTGTTATGCGAGTTAATATAAATGCAATTACAGTTGTTTATATTATTTGGACTCTGTGGAATAGTTTTAACGATGTTATCTTCGGAACCATTAGTGATCGATCCAGGTTTAAGAAATTTCTAGGAGGTGGACGACGCGGTCCCTATATGCGTATGATGTTTATTCCACTTGCATTGATTATGATATTACTATTTCTTTCTCCAATTGAGGGTGTTGGAGAGGGAGCCGGAGAGACTGGACTACTTCTTTTCACTATTGGAAGTATTCCCTTTACTGTCCAATCAATTTTTATGTTAATTGTTATGATCTTTTTCGATACCATATACACAGTGTATAGTATAAATCATACTTCTCTCTATCCCGAAATGTTTCTAACTCATAAAGCAAGAGAGAAAGCAGGAGCTATGCGTCGAGTAATGATGGTTTTTGGATTATTGGTAGCTTTTGCTGTTCCAACTTTTATCGTAGATGTATATATACCTGGAGACCCGGAATCTCCGAGTTTAGCTCAATCCTTACTTCAATATAGGATAGCTGGAATAATTTTTTGCGTTCTGATTTTAATCACTGCACTTATTCATGTTATTTGGGGCATTCGAGAACCTCCTTATGAAGAAATGCAACAGAAAAATAACTTGAGTTGGAAAGAATCCTTCAAACATACAATTAGGAATAAAAATTTCATGATCTTCATACTCTGTAGTTCAATGAATTGGTTCGTCTTTGGACTAGTCCCAATGATTTTTCCTGCATACGGACAGATTGTTATTGGAGAACCAGACGCATTTAGAGTCACAATCATACTACTCGTTTTATTCATAGCAAGTATTCCTGGTGTTTTTTTCTGGTCATGGCTTGATAAAAAAATTGGAAGTAAAGAAGCATTCCTAGTTAATATGGTTGCTTGGGCATTATGTTTTATCCCACTGTTCTTTGTGACTGAATACTACAGTGTAATGGCTGTAATGGCAGTAATGGGTGTAATTTTCGGTGGACCTCCTTATTTCATCGATAGAAACATTTCTAATATAGCTGATGAAGATGAATTGAAAACAGGTCAACGCCGTGAGGCATCCTTCTATGGAGTTCATGCTTTTGTAATAAGATTAGCGACGATATTGAATATAATATCAGTGAACATCGTATTCACTTTCAATGGATGGGGTGATTTAGTTGAAGCTGCCCAAGGTGCGAGCTCTTTTGGAATTCAGATGTTAATGTCCGCATTCCCATTAGGTGCAATGATTATTGGGATCATATTCTTATCGTTCTATAAGATCGGAAAGAAAAAATCGGATCAGTTACAAGTACAAATGAAAGAACTACATTCTTTAGGAGAGTAAAAGTTTCTATTTTTTTTTATTATCATATGAAATGAATCAAAATGGCTGATAAAATTCGAGTGGGTTTGATAGGTTTAGGACGAATTAGTACATTACACCTTCCAGCGTACAAACCCGAGCATGGTATGGATGCTGAACTAGTTGCGGTATGCGATAAGAACAAGAAACGTGTGAAGGAAGTCGTTGATGAATATAATGTGGAAAAGGCATATTTTAATGTAGACGATTTGTTGAATGATTCTGAAATTGATGCAGTCGAAATATTAACCCCTCATGACACACATTGCGAAATAACTGTAAAAGCAGCAAATGCTGGAAAAGATATATCTTTACAAAAGGTTCCTGCAATGACTTTATCTGAAATGGATAAGATGATAGATGCTGCAAAGAAAAATAATATATATTTCAGAGTTTTTGAGAACAATCGATTTCATCCTCCTTATCTAAAAGCCATGGAACTTATTCAATCTGGAATAATTGGGAAAGTTGAGACAGTTGATTATCGTATGTGGTGTGGGGAGAAAACCTTAGGTGCTTGGGATGTACCTCTTAAAGCATGGATGTGGAGAATTTCTGAAAAAGCTAATTATAAGAGTCCCATTATTTTTGATGATGGCTATCACAAACATTCTATCATTGCTCAATTCTTCCATCCAGAGAAATTTGATTCAGTAATGGCATGGTTAGGACATAAAATCATAAAAGGCGTTGTTAAGTTAGATAATCCATCAGTAATGATGTATATCTGTAAAAATAGTTCCCATTATGGTGTATGGAATAGTAGTTATCACAAATTTGTTCCTATGAATTCAAATTACTACGGCGATGACGAATATTGCGAAATTACCGGAGAACATGGCACAATCATTGTACCGGGTGGAACTGGAAGATTTTTTGAAAATACAAGCGAATACGGACCGGCACGACCTGGAGTACATTGGATAGGTGAAGATGGAATTTGGCATACCGATACGGATATGGCAACTGATTGGGCAGTATCCTTTTTGAATTGTTCTAAAGCATTCATAGATGGAATTAAGACAGGGAAACAGGTTGATCTTTCTGGAGAAGAAGCACGATATATCTTACAAATCACTCTTGGATTTATTCGTTCGATACGTAACAATTTCCAGATGATAAAACTAAAAGATGTCACGAATAAACCCTGAATTTATCATTTTTTCTTAATTATTGCCCCATATTTTGCACTTGATACGATTTCTGGGTAAATTGAAAGAATTCCCTTATGAAATTTGGGTGAGGGTTTTATCCATTTTTCTTTTCTCATATTTAGTGTCTTTTCCTCTACTAATAGATTGATTTCTTTGTTTGGTATGTCTATTTGTATTAAATCTTCATCCTGAACTAAAGCAATAGGACCTCCATCATATGCTTCTGGACACACATGACCAATTGCTGGTCCTCTGGATGCCCCGGAAAATCTTCCGTCAGTGATCATAGCTACAGATTCTCCTAATCCCATTCCTATGAGGATTGCAGCAGGTAACGATAGTTCACGCATTCCTGGAGAACCTTTAGGACCTTCATATTTTATCACCAATACATCTCCTGGATTAATTTTTCCAGCTAGTAAAGCCTCTCCTACTTCCTCTTCACTGTTAAACACTCGTGCGGGTCCCGTATGTTCATACATTTTGGAACT
>JAEOUK010000493.1 GCA_016839385.1 Promethearchaeota archaeon | reverse complement strand
CATTTTTATCTCGAAATTTAGGAATTATATCTATCGTTATCAGTTTAGTCATATTCGGAATTGGTTTGTTGAGAGGATTTGCATTTGTAGACATGCTGCTATTTGGAATTGCTACGTTAGTATCATCTATACCATCTGGATTACCAGCCGCAATTACTATTACCTTAGCTATAGGGGTACAAAAAATGGTGAAACGCCATGCAATCATGCGAAAATTGTCAGCAATAGATTCGTTAGGAGCTGTATCTACAATTGTAACAGATAAAACCGGAACTTTGACTACCAACCAGATGACTGTCAGAAAGATGTATGCGGGTGAAAAAATTTATTCTGTCTCAGGTGTAGGATACAGACCTGAAGGAACAATAGCATTGGAAGAAAATCCACAAAAAAAGATTGAGAATATAATTGCTGAAGAGGGATTACATAAATTACTAAAAACTGCAATATTATGTAATGATTCTCATTTAGTTGAAAATCATATTTCTGAAAATAAAACTACATGGGAAATTACAGGAGACCCGACAGAAGGAGCGTTACTAGTTGCAGGTGCTAAGGTACATCTTCAAAAAGAAGACATTCGAAGAAATTATCCGAGATTGGATGAAATTCCATTTGATTCTAAGAATCGTTTTATGGCAACTTTTAATCAAATAAATTATGAAGATTTCGACAATGTGGTACTTCACCTAAAAGGAGCACCTGAATCAGTCTTGAATTTAGCAGGGAAAATAGATTTAAACGGTCTAGATAGTCCAATTAATTCGGAAGTAAGGAAAAAAATTATGGATATATCTAATGATTTTGCCAGTCGAGGATTACGCGTTTTAGGATTTGCTTCTATGGAATTAGCTCGAGAAGAAATAGAATTGGTAAAAGAACGATTAGTTCAAGGAAATATTGATTCAACGAGGATGGTATTCTTAGGTTTAATGGGAATGATCGATCCACCTCGAGATGAAGTTAAAGAAGCAATAAAATTAACAAAAAGTGCGGGAATTCATGTAATAATGGCTACTGGAGATCATAAATTGACTGCAAAGGCAATCGGAGAGGAAATTGGAATAGTTAGCCCTGGATCAGAGATTATTGAAGGTGTCGAACTGGAGAACATGTCGGATGAAGAATTGGATAAACACATCAAAAATGTTTCAGCATTTGTACGCGTATCCCCTACACATAAATATCGAGTAGTAAACTCATTGAAACGACAAAATGAAATTGTAGCGATGACCGGAGATGGAGCAAATGATGCTCCAGCATTAAAAGCTGCAGATGTAGGAATTGCTATGGGGATTACAGGTACGGATATAACCAAAGAAACAGCGAAAATGGTTCTCACAGATGACAATTTTGCCAGTATAGTAAATGCAGTCGAAGAAGGGCGAGTTGTGTCTGACAACATAAAAAAAGGAATCAAATTCCTATTAACCACTAATATAGGAGAAGTTCTGACGATTCTACTTAGTATCATACTCTTTAGGGATAATATTCCCTTATTTACCGCCTTAGCAATACTATGGGTAAATTTAGTGACAGATGGGAGTTTAACCGTAGCGCTAGCACGCGAACCGAAAGAACAAGATGTTATGAATTTACCTCCAAAATCTGTTCAAGAAAAAATTTTAAATAAAAGTCTATTATTTGAGATTTTGTTTACGGCCGTAATTATGGCAGCAGGTGTTCTTTTAATATCATTATTACATGGTAGTTCTGCTACAATTGCAGAAAAACAGACATTAGCCTTTACTGCGTTAGCTTTTTATCAGATCGTCAATGCAATTAACTGTAGATCTCGCAATCAGTCGATTTTTCAATTAGGATTTCGCACCAATATAACTATGGCAATCGGGTTGCTTATTTCTGTATCTCTACAAATTCTTGCTGTTCAAGCTCCCTTCATGAACTTAATTTTAGGAACAGTTCCATTAGGTATAATTGATTGGTTGATCATAGTTTCAGGAGCACTCAGTTTATTGATCGCGGATGAGTTAAGAAAGTTAATCCTAAGAAAAAGAAACAAAAAACGTAACCTATAACCAATTTTTTTCTTAAAATTCATTTTTTTTCTTTAAAATTTTGCAGCTGTTTTTTACTTGGAATAAATGCTCCTGGAAATAAATCTTTTAATTCATTCTTAGTGGGAGCTTTTCCATATTCACAAATTTCATACATTTCAATTTTTTCGACCTTTTTATCAGGATATCCTAATTTGATAAGCGATCTATACCTTGTTAGAGCTGTGGAGAAGTAAACAGTTTCTGCTAATTTTGCAGCTTCCACGACAGTCTCTTTTGTGTGAGGGGATTTAAAAGTATCTTCCATGCGTACAGTCCAAGGGATCCATTCAACCATTTGACTCTTGTGGTGTGCAATCCCATTAATTTTTGTTTCATATACCTCTGTTATATCTAGAATTATATTAGGTTCAAAGGCTTCAGGTTTAAGGAATTCATCGTATGCATAACATATAATAGGAGTTCGGCGAGAGGGAGAAATAGGGATTTCTGGGACGTATTGAGGAACAATCAACATATAACTAGCATCCATAACAAGAACACCTGTGTATCGATGATCACGATGGTAGGAATAGGGACGATGTGTAATAATCAGATCGGGATCAAATACTCGGATAATTTTCACTACTTTTTCTGTCTGTTCTCTGTTTACAAAAACATATCCATCATCAACATTTAGGCTTTCATATTCTCCACCTAATGCTTTAGCAGCTGCTTTTGCTTCCTTGAGTCTTATCTTGCTAAGTTCATCGGAAGGAATTTTGTGATGTCCAACATTTCCATTAGTAACGCTGACAAACTTGAATTTGTTGCCTTGATTTTTTCCAAGGATAGCTAATCCTCCTGAAAGTATCTCTATATCATCAGGATGAGCCCCGATTCCCATTATTTTATATGATTTTTTCGTCATACTTATCAGATTCTTTAGGTAATTCTTTAATGATGGAATTTTGAAGTTGTTCATCAATTTCTTTTAGTCTTTTTGAGCTCATTTTAATCAATAATAAATATCCTACAACTGCAATTAACATAAATATCCCTCCAAAGTACCATACCCAATTCGGATTCATCTCAGTCATTACCAACCCTGCAAGTATTATGGCGAAAAGACTAGGAATCATCCAAGAAAGACCACTTACTGCCATATAGCGCCCCAATTTATCTTTGGATGCTAGACGCACTGTAATTGTTTGCATGACTGGTGTAATTATCATTTCCCCTAAGGTGATAATCACCATCGCTATATAGAACCAGTACTTGACTGATATAAAACCATACATTCCGAATCCAATAGCATACAGAAATGCACCTATTGCAGCCATAACCATAGGTTGTCCTTTAGATATTAACCGAGTTATTGGAAATTGTAGAAATACAACCATAAGGGCGTTCATGCTTAATAGATAAGAAAAATCTTGAAGTGAAAACTCATATTGTTGATTTAAAAACACAGATAATGTACTATTCATTTGCATATATACTAATGAAACTAATGCACCTAAGAGAACAAAAAATACAAAGACTCCATCCCGTAATACATGTCCATATCCTCGTAAAGTTTCTCCAAAAGATTCCTTTTGTTGTTGAATAGTGCCCTCCGGTTTAGTTTCAGGAATGGTAAAAATTACGATAACTCCCGTAATTGAACTTGCAACAGCATCTGCGATAAACAACCAGTTATAAGAAAATGCTGCTACTAACCCACCAAGGAGAGGTCCAATTACCACAGTAATATTCATCACGATTCGAAATATTCCATAACCATCTGTATGTAGTTCGGGGGGAAGAAGATCCGCAACCATTGCATTTTGAGCAGGACCTCCAATACTTCCAAGGATTCCCATCAGTAATGCAAGCAGGTAAAGAATTTCTAGTTTACCAATAAATATGAATAATAAATTAGAGAGACCGCTTGCAAATATTCCAAAAAGAAGAACACCTTTTCTTCCAAATTTATCCGTGAAAGCACCTCCGATCATTCCTCCTAGCAGCATTCCTACAGAAAATAGAGAAAAAATGTATCCTACTTCCAACATGGAGATTGAATATCTATCTATAAAAAACAGGCTGAAAAACGGCCAAAGCATGCTTCCACCTAATCCATCAATGAAAGTGGAAAACATTAATATCCAAAATGGTTTCGTATATTTATTGAAGTTCTGCTTTATTCTCTTGAACATTGAACTATTTCCGTATTTGATAAATCATTAATCCTATGATTATAAATCAAAAATCTTAAGGTAATTTCTCTGTAGAGACCTTCTTTTATGGATTTTACTCTCCAAATTTTTGTCTTAAGATATAAATTGGAATAGACTTTCATTGATCTATGAATTCCAAATATATCAAGGAATATTTCCGATTTGAAAGTGATCCGATTGCAAATCCCGAATCGATAGTACAAGGAAACAAATTTCGATTCACAATATTGACTAATCGCCTTATACGTATGGAATATTCAGAGAAAGGAATTTTTGAGGATCGTCCTTCTCAAACATTTTGGTTTCGAAATCAACCTAAACCTGAGTTTAAAGTTAGTGATGAGGGAAAACGACTTATTATCGAAACGGAATTCCTCAAACTAAAATATCTAAAGGACAGGCACTTTACTCCATTTTCATTATCCATTCAGATCAAAAAAATGAATAAAACTTGGTTCTATGGACGTCCGGATTTTAAAAACCTACGAGGAACAGCTCGAACTTTGGATGCTGCTGCTGGTCCTATACCATTAGGAAAAGGACTCATGTCAAAGAATGGATTTTCAGTAGTAAATGATTCCAATAGTTTAGTATTTGATGAAAATTATTGGGTTACAAAACGTGAACAAAATAATAAGGATTTATATTTTTTCGGTTATGAAAAAGAGTTCTTGAAGTGTTTGAGTGATTTTTATGCAGTATCTGGAAAGACTCCGTTGATCCCTCGATACATCCTTGGAAATTGGTGGTCACGTTATTGGGAATATACAGAGCCAGAATTGAAAGAACTAATATCAAACTTCGAGAAACATAAGATTCCGCTTTCTGTTTGTATAATCGATATGGATTGGCACTTAGTCAAAATTGATAAGAAGTACGGAAGAGGTTGGACGGGATTTACCTGGAATAAAGAGTTTTTCCCGGATCCACAGAGAATGTTGAAATGGTTACATGATCAAAACTTGAATATCGCTTTGAATTTGCATCCCGCATTAGGAATACGAGCGCATGAAGATTGCTATGAAGATGTTGCAGACTTCATGGGTGTTGAGAAAGCAGATGAAGAACCTGTGAAATTTGACATTACAGATCCGAAGTTTGTCACATCTTATTTTGACTTAGTGCTCCATCCGCTAGAGGAAATGGGGGTGGATTTTTGGTGGGTTGATTGGCAGCAAGGAAGAAAAAGTGCAATTGAGGGATTAGATCCCTTATGGATGCTTAATCATCTCCATTTTTATGACCTCGGACGAGATGGAGAAAAAAGACCTTTTATATTCTCACGCTGGGGTAAAAGAGGAAATCACCGTTATCCAATCGGATTTTCAGGGGATACACTAGCAACTTGGGGTTCATTAAAATTCCAACCTTATTTTACAGCAACAGCATCCAATGTAGGATTTGGGTGGTGGTCGCATGATATTGGTGGACATATGTTGGGAAAAGATGATTCAGAACTATATACTAGATGGGTTCAATTAGGTGTTTTCAGTCCAATAATACGACTACATAGTACAAAGAATGAATTTCTAAAGCGTGAACCATGGAAATATGATCTTGATACTTTAGAACATGTCGGTGATATTATGAAATTTCGTCATCGATTAATTCCGTATCTATATTCAATGGCATACAGAAATTACGAACAAAATATTCCATTAATTTTACCACTTTATTATACAGAACCTAATTCTCCCCAGAGCTATAAATTCAAAAGTGAATATTGGTTTGGTAGTGAGATGATTGTAGCTCCAGTAGTAAAGAGGATTAATGAAAAAACAAATCGTGCCCTTCAAAAGACGTATTTGCCCAAAGTTCATGGATCATGGTTCAACTTATTTACGAAAGAATATCACAAAGGAGGAAATGCCATCTCAAGAGTTTATAAAATTTCAGATGTTCCCGTTTTTGTGAAATCAGGAGGCATCATTCCTTTAGTTGATGATATAATTTCGAATGGAACAGCGAATCCTGAGAATTTAGTACTTGAGATTTTTCCCGGGGAGTCAAACAAATTCGAACTGTATGAAGATGATGGGAAAACAGTAAAATACAAGAGTGGAGACCATTTTATCACGAAATTCTCTCTGCAATGGGAAGAAAAAGTCACATTCTCTATTGATAAACCAAAAAAATCTAATTTTTACATTCCTAAAGTCAGAAAATATCTTTTGAATTTTAACGCTATAAAAAATCCGAAAAATATATCGGTTTCTTCTCAAGATCATATAGAATTTGAGATTAATTATTTGAACCAACAAAATATTCTCGTGATTAGGATTTTATCAGATGAGTTTTCCCAACTAGAAATCTCATTTGACAAACCAGATATAATTAAAGAAAGTAAAATAGAAGAAGAGTTGCATAGAATGTTGCTTGACTCCAAAATTCATATTATGAAAAAGAGACTTCTTCAGAAAATATATTTTGCAGAAAAAAAGTTCACTTCTAAAACCTTAAAACACTTATATCGGGCAATATCACGTAGTTTTTAGTTACTTTTTCTGTTTTTTTAAATTCTATTTGAATATGATTGACCATTTTTCCATTTCAGTTTTTTTTAAAGATTTTTATATTTCGAAATCCATCTTTGTTCTAACGTGACTTCTAAAGATTATAAAATATCTAAAATTGAGATTACTCCCGTCTTTGTTCCGTTTACAAAACAAGTGAAACAAGCAATGGCGGAAAGCGGGGATGGTACAGGAACGGCGATTGGAGCAGCTGAAGCGTGGTTAGGTGTGGATGCTGCAATTTGCAAAATATTTGATAATGATAATAATTTCGGAATAGGAGAAGTTATAACTTGGCTCCCTGAAACAGGAATTTCCATTAATCAAATAATCAGTAGTATAAAAAATCATATCGGAAAATACGTCGTTGATACAAATCCATTCAATATTCAAGCACTAAATGCGAAATTGGATAAAAATTTCGCACGAAATGAGGTTGCTAAAGGATTAATCGATATGTGTTTATATGATTTAATAGGAAAGATAACAGAACGCCCAGCTTATGATTTTATGGGAGGATGCCCAGTCGATTCAATTGAATTAGCAGCGTTGTTGCCTTTAGCTGATGCTTCTATTGTAAAAACATTTGCACAAATGTTCTACAAGCAAGGGTATCGGACATTCAGATTAAAATTAGGAAATTCAATTCCTGAAGATGTGAAACTAATACAGATGATGCGAGACACATTTGGTGATGAATTAAGACTACGAGTTGATTATAATCAAGCTTATACAGCACCAGAAGCAATACGAGCCATTAAAGCAATAGAACCATTTGGAATCGATTTTGCTGAACAGCCAGTGGATAAAGACAACTTTCTCGCAATGCAGTATGTACAAAAACACGTCCAAACACCGTTAATGTCACACGAGGGATGTTTTTCTCTCAATGAATATACCACTCTCGCAGAGATGGATGCTGTTCGGTTGTTTGGGATAAATACCGAGCGACCAGGAGGAATTACCAAAGCTCTTAGAGCGATGGACTATGCATCAATGAGAGGTTTGGGAATTGTGCTCCATTCACAACCTTTAGGCATCTCCTCAGCAATCCACACACATATGACGGTTGCACGTTATGATCATATCGATTATGCAACAGAACTCTTTGGACATATCATGATTGAAGATGATTTAATTGAGACACCTCTCAATTATCATAACGGACATGTAGATATATCCCATGAACCTGGATGGGGAGTTAAGATTGATGAAGAAGCATTAGAGAAATATGCTACAGGGAAGAAAATAATAATAAAATGAGGTTTGAAAATGAGTGAAGATATAGAAAAAAAATACAGACATAAATTTGGAACACATCTATCATATTCCTTTGGGAGTTTTTTTGACGATTTCATTATGACTGCATTCAGCATACGTGTATATTCCTTTTACGAAACAGAATTACTCCTCCCAGGAGCTTTAGTATCAATTGCAGTCATAATTTATGGGATTTGGAATATGATCAACGACCCCTTAATGGGATATCTATCGGATAAAAAATATCGATTTACACAAAAATATGGAAATCGATTCACATATTTCGTAATAAGCTCTTTTCCAACAGCTATAATTTACTTGCTAATCTTTATGGTTCCGGGAACTAATCAATGGTTACATTTCTCGTGGCTACTCATAATGATCTGTCTTTATGATACTGCTTTTTCTTTATGGAATACGAATTGGATGGCAGTTTTCCCAACAAAATTCAGATCTCAGAACGAAAGGACCAGAGTTGCTTTTATCCAAACCATTTTGAGTCAAGTCGGTTTAACTGTTGGTATGCTTGTCCCACCAATATTTATTACCTATGGTGCTCGTGATACATACATTTATGCTGCTATGTTTGTTTCGTTCACTGTTATTGCAGCCATTTTAATTATGTTCCCTGGTATGAAGAAAGAAAAAGAAGTTGAACCAGGTATTGAGGAGCAATATCAAGAAGTGAAACTTGATAAAAATTATTTCCAGACAGTAGGATTTGCCTTAAAGCAGAAAAATTTCATAGCATATTTAACTGCCTATCTCGCTCAGACTGTCATGATGACCGTAATGCTTGCAAGTCTTCCTTACCTCACAAAGTATATTCTTCAGGATGTAGATTTGGAGTTCTACATATCCGCAGCAGTGCTTGTCGGTGGTTTGCTCTCAGCACCCTTGTGGATTTTTGTTGGACGAAAATTAGGAAACAGAATAGGATATATGTTTGGTACGGGACTTACTTCTAGTCTGCTGTTCGTATTCTTTTTTGTGAGTACCAATGCATGGTCAGTCATTATCTGTGCGTTAATTGTAGGTTTTACTATGGGAGCTACGTGGAGCTTGATGTATCCTACCTTTTCGGATGTAATTGATGATTTAGTGGTGAAAATGGGCAAGAGAAGCGAAGGTATCTTTTATGGATTTCGAACCTTCATAGGACGTTTTTCGATTGTAATTCAAGCTATCGCATTTGGTGTCATTCATCATTTCACCAATTTTCAACCTGAATATGTCTATCAACTTCCACCAGCTGCTTTGGGGATCCGTATCCACACTGCTATAATCCCAGCGGCATTTTATCTATTCGGATTTCTAATGATGTGGTTAGTATATGATCTTAAACCTGAAAAAGCAAGGTTAAATAAAATTAAATTGGCAGAAATGAATTTATAGGTAAAACATATGTCTTCAGACATTTTTCTTTTTTTTAATGGAATCATTATTACTGTCGACGAAAACTTCTCAATTTATGATACTTTTGCAGTTTTGGAAGACAAAATAATTGCTATCGGTTCCCAACACGATGTAAAGGAGTATTTAAACCATAGTTTTCCATCACGCAACATTAGTAAACGAGATCTAAAGGGAATTTCAGTCGTTCCAGGATTCATAGATAGTCACATGCACCCTATTATTGCTATTTATTTTAAAACACAATTGCAATTGAATACTATTAAGAGTTATACGGAATTAAAAGTCGCATTTGAAAAGGTTCTTCAAACCAAGGAAAAAAATGATTGGACATTAGGCTTAGATTTCTTAGAGGAACGATTTAGGGATCCAAAAGAACGAATTTTTCCATCAAGAAAGGAGTTAGATAAGATCACAACAACACAACCAATAATTGTACTACGACACGATGGTCATAGTTGTGTCACGAATTCCTATGGATTGAAATTACTGGGTATCACCAAAGAAAAATTGGATTATTTTAAAGTTGAATCTGGAAATATTGAAACAGATGTTAATGGCGACCCAACAGGGGTATTTACAGAGAAGGCGACTTCTATACTATTAGATCAAATTCCCACCCCAAGTTTTGACGATTTTATTGAAGCTGGAAAGCAATTTTCTTTAGATATGGCATCTCATGGAGTCACAAGCATTGGAGCAGTGCTACAAACAACTGAGGAAGGACCTTCGGGGAGTTTGGGTTCGATTGAGTTTTCAATTATGCAGATACTTATTCGAGAAAATTCCTTATTCCAAGATTTTGTTCTCTATCTAATAACTAAAAAACCAAAGAAATTGCTTAGATATGATAAAACAATAAAAAAATTAGATGATGAAAGGAATCAATTCAAATTAGGAGGTATAAAACGGTTTTTAGACGGTACAATTGGAGCTAGAACAGCTTATATGTTTAAATCGTATTATGATGGGCCTTCAGGCAATTGTGGATATTTGGTTCATGATCTAACCGAATTAAAAGAAATTGTCAATGAAACATGCAATTTGGGATATCAAGTTTTAACTCATGCCATTGGAGATAAAGCAAATAATATTTTAACAGAAATCTATGGAGAAATTCAAAAAAGGCACGAATATGATTTTCCTGAAGGAGTTTTCCGGATAGAACATGCTTCTATCCTATCAAAAGAGATAATTGAAAAGATTAAAGCAAATAAAATTATCATAGCGACTCAACCCTCCTTTTTAGAAAATGAACACACATGGCTAAAATCCAGACTAGGAAAAAATAGAGTCAAATTGACTTACCCGTTTAAATCGATTTTTAATGCTGGAATCATACTCGCAGGGGCTTCAGATGCTCCAGTTGAAAATGCAAGTATTCTAAATGCTATGGGAATAGCCATGGATAGATTTGATTTTGTTCCCGAAGAAATTTTAGATGTAAAACAAGCACTTCAAATGTTTACAATTAATGCAGCTAAAGCATTAAGACAAGAAGAAGTTAAGGGTTCTCTTGAACCGGGTAAATTCGCAGACTTTGTGTTATTGAGTGATAATCCTCTTACATTAAATTCAAAGGAGATAAAAAAATTAAAAGTTTTAGAAACATATCATAGAGGAAAGTGCATTTTTAAGAGAACAATGTAAATCCACTGGCTATGATATAACCAAAAACCATGAAAAATTGTCCTAATATATATGTACTCATAGTAATTAAGCGTTCATTAGGAATAGGTTTCGAAAATTTATTGAAAGCATTAAATGTGTCAGATATCACAAACAACCATGCACCTACAATTAGTAAAATAACACCTGTAGAATTTCTAACACCGATCAGGACCGTTGTGGAAATTCCCATAAGAATTATAACAATTAGATATACTAACACAGGAATTTTCATCTTTCCACATTGTGGTAATAATTTAGTCCCGATGATTATTCCATACAAGATAAAAACTGCAACGATGACGAGACTCCATAATTGGAAACCACCATAATCCCATCCTAATTGAATCAATGCAACAATATAAAGAATATGACCAAGTAAAAATGCTACAAGACCTATTTTAAATGCAGTTTTCTTGCCAGAAGGATCGGGAAGCATAAGAAATACGTCTCCTATAAATCCCCCAAATATCCCTAAAATGTACCACCAATTAACTGCAGCATAGTTGGTTAAATAAAATGCGATTAGTAACGGCATTAGAAGAGGTTTTGTGATGTATTCAATAAGTTGTCCTTGTTTTTCATTGCCTTTCAGATAAATTACATGACCGTACATGTGAATTAAGGTATCCAAACCAAAAACAACTAATAATATAATCTGAATTGCACTCATGGTTTAAGAAGGAAATAAAGTTATATTAAATACTTTCAGCATTTTTTATACAAATTTATAGAGATCCACGTCCATTACTGGTTTGTATCCTATTTTCTGATAAATGCTATTGGATATAGGATTTGAGAGATCAGTAAATAAAACACAGTATTCATATTCTTCTAGAAGCTTTTTAGAGAGTTTCGCAACACATTCAGTAGCATAACCTTTGCGCCGTAGTTCAGGTGGTGTATATACATAATTTAATCTTCCACAAAATGCAGTTGGTACACTTCTTGCCATGGATACGGGTTTTCCATTATCCAATAACAAAAATATTTTTCCTTCTTTAATATGAGCAACTGCTCTATTCAAGGATTTCTCAATTTGATCCAACGGAGTTTCTGGCATTGCTTCTGTCACAAATCCATATCCCCATTTTTTCACTAAATTTTTATGCTTGTGTTTAGCGACAATAAACTCGTGATCTCCTAATGTTTCAGGATTCACTTCACTCAATTTGTAAATTCGTTCATTCATTCCAATTTCTGTTCTAACTTTATTGAGTTTAGTCCATTTCTTTAAAAAGCGCTGAACCGCAGGTTTTGGACCTAATATTCCGGGAGTGTCTGGATCTTTTTTTGTTAATTCAGTCGCAAAAAAATCTACAGCATCTAAATTTTCTGTATATGAAAGAATTGAATTCCAAGGAGGAGTTCGTGTTGAAACCAAGACAATATGATTGTTAT
>JAEOUK010000492.1 GCA_016839385.1 Promethearchaeota archaeon | reverse complement strand
TCTGTATGAACTCGAATGATTGTAATTCCTGCTTTTTCGTCCTTCAATTTCATATCTAATAATTTCTTGCGGATCGTGCGAACAGTGATTACAACTTTCGGATCGTCACCTTTTTCGCATTCTTTCATAAATTTCTTGTACTCTTCTTCAGATGCGTTTCCTTTGGCCATTTCACTCTACTCATGCATTTATGCATTAATAAATTTGAAAATAAATCCGTACTCTAATTTATATTATATCCTTTAAAATTACATTGAATTGTTGAGTTGGTATTAGATGTCTTTTGATAAAAAAAAATTAATTTCAAAATTGATGGAGATTAAACAGGATTTATCTGAACTTGTAGAAAAAAAATACAACGAAATCGAAAATCTTCAAGATGAAATACGACATCTGGAACAACGTATGAACGAAATCAATAAACTCATAGGGATTGATAATATTATTGATGCAGAAACCTTCTTAGAACGAGTAAAAAATGAGCGTATTGAAAATGTAGAAGAAACTAGGACAATTTTCTCTCCCACCAATCCTACCAAGCCTTTAATTAAAATGAACTATGATGGCAAACGCTTGGAAATTATTATAATCGATATAACAGCAATACAACTAAAACAACAAAGTTCCAATTATATCGAAAGAATCTTATTACCACTTCTTCCTATAAAAGAATTAGAAAAGGATATGGAAGTAGTTGTTGAATCCCAAAACGATTTAGGGTTGATTACTAGATTAGTAATTGACAATCTCTACGGAGTAGAAAATATAGAAGAAGTGTTCAAAGTATTCCAGAATTTAGTTGAACAAACCTAGTGATACTGTACTAAATCGTTTTATAGAAGCAAAATCCATCAAGTTTTAAGTATCACGATAAATATTACTTATAAAATAAAAAATCGAATAGGGTGAATTGGTTGACTACAAAAAAATCTTCAAAATGGTTGATTTTACCGCAACCTCACAGTTCTTTTAATGACGATGAGGTTGAGCATGCATTATTAGATAAAGCGCGTGAATTATTAGGAGCAGATTCTCCAGGATTATCGTTCATGCTGCTTTCAGGTAATTTCTTTGAGACCAGAGGTTATGCATACTCGGCAATTCGTGATTGGAGAGGTGCTGCGAAACCTAGTGCAAGTAGTAAAAAAAAACCATTATTAGATGCCACTTTCGCTTGTCTTTCTGTATATTTAGGTAGCTTGGTGAGTTTTCAAGTAGATTTCTTTTTTGCTTATGATGAAATTAAAAAAATTCTCATGGATGCAGATCGAGAAGATTTATGGATCATAATTGAAGAGAAATTACCATTTGTGAGTTTACCACCCCAAGAAATGTTCCCTGGTAACTTGAAATCCCCAATTTCTCCCTATTATGTGATTAAACAAGATGAAGAATTAGTATTAGGAGAATTATACCCCTCTGTTCATCTATCTAAAATCGTTACAAATTTAAAATCACGATTTTTCTGTTTCTTTACTTATGAAGGATATACTTGTTTTGCATTTTTCAATGTACTACCTTTAAGTGCAAAGTTTGGATTTGGGAAACGTCCCAAAGAATTTAGTGGAGTTCCCTCAAGCAAAAATTTAACCAAATATGTGAATAGCGCAGTTAATCTTAAAGATCTTTTTGTAGGATTAATTCATAGTCACAATGCGAGTATGCTAGAGCAATTTTTAATTCCTGATTATGAATCTCTCTTGAATAATTTACTTCAAATGGAGGATTTTGAATAAGGAGGGTTTATCATGGTGAACATTGGATTATTAGGGGCAGTTAGTGTTGGTAAAACTACATTGTTACGATTGTTTGTGCTTTATGTAAAAAAGAACAAAATTGAAACTGTGGATGGAGGGAAACCATGCACTGTCATAAAACATGATTTTTCTGGTGAAGCAGTTCTAAATCCCGATGCTTCAGATAAAGAAACTAAAACTATTCATCCGAATCGAGTAATCTTTAAAGAGAATGATACAGGGAGGAACCATACTTTATTTGCCCCTGGAGGGGACCGTTCACGAGCAGTTGTTAGGATGGGTATCATTACTATAAGCAGAATTGCTAAACAAATTGTTGCAGTTTTTGCTTGTGATCGCCCAATTGAAGAGCAGTTTGAATTCTTTAATGATGTTCGATATTTTCCAAAGGAAATTTATGTATGTTTTAACAAATTCGACTTAATTCCAGAGGATGACAGAGAAAAATATCTCACAGAACTTCAAATGAAAGTCGACGAATTCTTCGCAAAACGCAAAATAACAATTAAAGAATACTTCAGGACATGCGCTGAAACTAATGAAGAATATGCAGGATATAATGATAATGCAGCCAGAATGATGCTGAAAATTGCAACTGAGAATCCTTTTTAATTTTTTTGTCTCAATTTTATTCTAATAATCTCTGAATTGCATTTAAAATTTCATTTACCCATAGAGTATACATTTTACTTGAAAAATGCAATTGGTCTTCTGCAAACATTGTTTGATCGTTTTCCTTATCTTTCACAATATCAGAAATATCAACATAGGATGTCCCAAAAAGTGAAGCTTGCTTATAGTTTTGATAATTTAATGCATTGATTTCATCCCTAACAATAGTTTTCGCTCTACCGCAAATTAAAGGACTCACACTGTAATCTGGAATGGATATTACAATTATATTTTTTGAGTTATGAATTAGACTAGAAACGAATTCAAGTATATCTATAAAATTTTCTGTATATTGTTCTGGAGGAATTCCTTGAAACTGGTCATTTGCTCCAATTAATATTGCAATAAAATCATAAGTTTTGTTGAAATAGGTACCGGTGATATTTTGTAGCAGATCCTCACTTGTCCATCCTGTTTTGGCAATTAAATCCAATTGTGTGATGTTAATACCCATATCTTGGGCTTTTCCTTGCAATTGATAAGGCCAACTACCTAATATTGGAATGGATTCTCCAATCGTATAGGAATCTCCTAAAGCTAAAAACGAGATATCATTTAAATTTACTGAATAGGATGTTTTTGGAGTAAAAATTAAAGTAATTACTGTTCCTCCAGTTACAAGTACTCCAATTGCGAGTCCAAGAATAAAAATACTTCTTTTGTTCACTGCAAATGAATTTTTAGAAGATACAAATATGAAATTACTGGATTTGATCTAAAAGAAGGTAAATGGATATAGTTATTATAGATTCGTCTCATTTGTTTCCGTTTAATTTTTGGACACATTCTGCATATTTCTTCTTGACTCGATTTGCATGTTCGATGTGACCCCCTTTTTTGAAATATTTATACGCTTCCTCATAAAATTTCTTAGATTTATCATATTCCATTGCAACAAGGTGTTGGTCCGCCAAAGATTCAGAAAGTTGTCCTCTGCGAATCATAAAGTCGTCTTCAGCCATTGTAAAATATACCAAGTTTTTCGTTTGTGTCAATTAACTTTTCCCTTCTTTAATTCTTTTCCTATATTATTATAAATATTATAGTCTATCCACATCAGATTTTTTAGGATATTGCGTTATCAAGAACTTATAGATTTATTGAAAGGGATATAATATGTCAGTAGAAGAAGGAAAGAAATTACTTGAAGAAAAGGAATTTGAAAAAGCCTACGCAATTTTTGAGGAGCAAATGGAAAATCGACTTGCATTAAAAACACTAAACGCGTGGGGAGAAGAAACAAATGCATTAGGAGATAATCTCTATAAAAAGAAAAACTATGCAGAAGCTCTAACTTATTATGAACAATCTATTGAATTAATGCAACGTGCTGGAAATACACGAAAAGTTGAAAATTATACAAAGGAATTGCTAAAAACTACCGAAAAATTAGCTCAACAAATAAATAATGAAGCAGATGATCTCCTACGATCAAAAAAATATCAAGAAGCAGTTGATTTGTATTTTAAATCTATCGAATTGATGAGTAGGGTTGGAAAAGATAAAAAAATCAAGAATTTTAAAGAAGAACTCCTCAACGCTCTAACAAAACTCTCTGAACATTTATTAAAAGAAGCTGAGTCTGCAATCAAACAGGGCAAGGATGAAGAAGCACTTTCACTAATTGATGAAGCTACTGCTAAAGCTAAAATTACTTATGATGAAAATACGATTTCAAACATCCAGAATAAATCTAAAAAGGTTTATGAGAAGATCGCCGACGCAGTGAATAAAAAGGGGGATATAGAATACAGAAATAAGAACTGGGGCTTAGCTATTAAGTTGTACAATGAATCCATCCGGTTAGTGAAAAAATCACAAAATGAAAAGAAATTGTCGAATTTTCAGAATGAATTACGGAAAGCATATTCGCAAAATGCAGAGGATATTAATAAAGAAGGAGATAGACTCTATAAAGCTGGTGATTATGAAGGCGCAATTGAAATCTATCAGCAAAGTGTCGATGCCGCGGAAGCAAGTGGGAATCAAAAACTGAAAGAAAATTTCCAAAAAGAATTGGAGAAATCATTTGAAAAATTTGCTGAAAAAGTAAACTCTGATGGGGATAAACTGTACAAGGAAAAAAATTTTGAGGAAGCTGCTAGAAAATATGTTCGCTCGATACAGTTAGCAACAGATGCAAAGAATGAAAAATTGGTCCAGAAATTCACCAAGGAATTGCGTTCAACTTATGAGAAATGGTCTGAATCGTTAATAAAAGAAGCAAGTGAGTCAATCAAGAAGGATAATTTTCAATCAGCAATCGAAAAACTTGCGATGGCAATTGAAAAAATGGAAATTACAGGAGATAACCGCAAAATTGAGAGGACACGTGAAGAATTAGAGGAATGTTATGAAAAATGGGCTGAAACCACAAATTCCAAAGGAGATACTGCTTTTAAGATGAAGGATTATCAGAAAGCATATGAGTTATATGAGGAATCCGTTCAACTAGCTAACTTAGCAAAGAATCCCAAATTAGTGAAGAAGTATCGGAAAGAACGTGATCGTGCGATGCGTAAAATGTAATCCAAATTATCTCAAATTTGAATTGGAATTAAACGATTTCCCATTAATACATCAACTAATACTATAGCTGCCATGGATTCAATAACAGGAATCACCCGAGGAACTATGCAAGGGTCATGTTTTCCTTGGAATTCTACAGCAACATCTTTCTTTTTTTCAAGGTCAACAGTATTTTGAGTTTTTCCTATTGTCGGTGTGGGTTTTACTGCGCATACAAACACCATTGGCATACCTGTTGTCAATCCCCCGATAATTCCTCCAGAATTATTTGTATTGCAAATAATTTTGTCTTCCTTTATTGAGTATGTATCGTTGTAGGAGCTTCCTCTTAATTTTGTCGCTGCGAAACCTAATCCAAATTCAATTCCTCGAATACCTGGAATCGCAAAAATTGCTGCAGATAATTTGCTTTCGATCGAACCAAATACCATATCTCCAATTCCAGCAAACAATCCTTCAGAAATGCACTTAATCGTTCCCCCTATTGAATCTTTCTTTGATTTAACTTCCAAGATAAATTTTTCTGCTTTGGTTGCCAGTTCTGGGTCAACCATTCCGGATAAACCCAGATTTCCTTTTATATCAGAGATAGAATATTCTTTGGAATCTACAATATGCCCAATCGAGTTAGCGTATGCAACAATCTTGATATTTTTCAATGATAGAATTTTTTTAGCAACTGCTCCAGCCATTACGAAACTAGCGGTGATTCTTCCTGAGAATCTTCCTCCCCCGTCTAAATCAACCCATTTTCCATATCTACGCAATGCTGGATAATCTGCATGCGATGGTCTAGGGGTTATTTTGACTTGTTTATAAGAAGAGGAATTATAATTTTGATTTTTTATTATTATTGTGATTGGAGCCCCCGTTGTTTTACAATCTTTTATACCAGATAAGACTTCAACAGTATCTTCCTCAATTCTTTCCGTTACAATGTCTGTAGTCCCTGGTCGTCGTCTATTCATTTCTCTTTGGATATCATCTTGAGTTATTTCTAAACCTGATGGACAACCATCCACGACTACTCCAATTACTTTTCCATGGCTTTCTCCAAAAGTAGTAATACGAAAATAATCACCGAACGAATTGTGCACATTACACACCTTTTTCAATATTTAATAAATATACATGAATATATAATATCTGGTAGGCAAACTCATGCAGAGAATAATCTTTACTGAAAATTCTTCACTTGGAGGTTTAATTCATGCTCCCCCATCTAAAAGTCACTCCCATAGATTATTATTTCTTGCGTTGATCTCAAATATCCCAATCAGAATTACAAAAATATTAGGTGCAAATGATGTAGATTATTCATTACAAGCATGTAAACAGCTTGGAATGGAAATTGAAGAAACCAATTCTCAATATGATGATCAAATAAAATGGTTGAGATGTGTTCCTCCAAAGGAACTAAAATCGGAGGATTACATATTTAATTGTGGAAATTCAGGAACCACAGTTAGATTCTTAATTGGATTATCAATTGCGATTCAAGGGAAAATACACCTTACTGGTGAATTTTTTGTAAGGAACCGTCCCATTCTCCCGATGTTGGAATCAATGAAAGAAATTGGAACGGAGTTTTCTCAAGACCCTAATGGAGTAACCTTAGAAACTCCTAAAATAATAAACCCTAACCTAAAAATCCCGGGACACTTTTCTTCCCAGTTCATTTCTGGATTAATTTTTGGGATTATAGGGCTTAGCTTGCGACAAAATTCTGCTGTTCAAAAGAATTTTCAATATGAGAACTTTATTATCGAAACAAGTAGTCCCCAAGTTTCTTTTCCCTACATAGAGCTGACTCATCATTTATTTGATGAATTTGGAATAAAAATACTCATTGATAAACTGCCCGATGGATGTATTAAAATAACAATTCCAATAGAAAAAAAACTAAAAATTATAAAAGATAAATTCGAAATTCCAGGAGATTACTCAGCAATAGCTCCCATGCTTTGTGGAATTGCCCTTTTTGGAAATAATAAAGGTTTGCGCATCATGGAAATGACGGAATCTGAATTTCTATTAAATTATGAGATAGTAGATATATTGGGAGAAATAGGAATTGAAACAACCAAGGATGTCGCATCCTTGAGATTTTATCCTCCAAAACATCTCTATGATGAACTAAAAGAATTGACTATCAACTGCATGTCTATTCCTGATTTGTTTCCTTCATTATGCATTCTCGGTTCTTATCTCCCGGGTATAACTACATTGACTAATATTGAACACATTCGTTACAAAGAATCAGATCGAGTGGAACTGATGGTAACTCAACTAAGGAATTTCGGAGTACAAATAGAAGAAATGCGTAATTCAGTAATTATTCATGGAAATCCGAAAATCGCATTATATAAATCTCACATTATTTCAGGTATTAGGGATCATCGAATTTTAATGGCATTTATGATATTTGCTATTGGTATCGAATATTGTGGTCACCAAATTACTATAGAAAATATTGAGTATATAGCTGACAGTTATCCTCGTTTTGTCAAAGATTTATATTATCAAATCGGAGCTAAATTCAACTTAGAAGAGGTTTCCTAGAAGACAATTCTTCTTTAATTCAAATTTTTCCTAGGATATTACGGAATTAATTCCTAGATGCTTAAAATTTATAGGTTTGGGGACTTAACATATCTCACAAGATCTAATTTCATCTATAAATTATTAAACTTGAAACATCTAGAGAGAAATATAACTTAGGAAAGAATGGGTTTTATTTACTTACCCTAAAAAAAGATCATTAAGCGATAATCAACGGGATTTGTTATGGCTACCTCAGATAGTAAAACATACAAGGTACTAGTAATTGGAGACGCTAGTACGGGAAAAACTAGCCTTACACATCGATATTTAACTGGAATATTTGTTGATTCAGTTCGGTTAACTATTGGGGTGGATTTTTTCTCAAAACGAATTAAACGTGGAAATGATCGTATTAAACTTCAAATTTGGGACTTTGGTGGGGAAGAGCGCTATAGGTTTTTACTTCCTACCTATAGTAAAGGAGCTAATGGGGCGATGATTCTTTATGACATTACTCGCCAAAGAACTATTCAAACAATCCCTGAGTATGTAAAAATCGTACGAGAATCCGCAGGAGATATTCCTATTCTTTTAGTTGGTTCAAAAATTGATTTAGAGGAGTATAGAGAAGTAACTTATGATTTTGGGGTAAATATTGCGAAAAGTAATTCTCTAAGTTCGTTCGTGGAGATTTCATCGAAAGAGAATATCAATGAATCTCAAACGTTCGATACATTGATTGAAGTTATTTTGAAGACGATTTAATTTTCCATCAATATTTTCGCTTTTAATAAATTTGCACTCTGTTTTGAAAGTTCTGTAAGCAACTGGGAGAAGTAATTAGTAATTTGATCATAAAGCATTTCTCCTTCTTCGATATTTACATATGTAAGAGATAATTGAGCATTCAATGCAGCTAACATCATTAGATTAGCTCCATTAAAGAATAATATTGGACTCCAGCTTGGACGCATGCTAGCCCACCAAGAACTACAGGAGTAAAGAGCTCGATCATAGAAATGACGAGCTGTTAAATAGAAATTCTCGTCTATCTTATTTTTTTTATAATTCTTATCACATATACTAATTAAATTATCCAAAGAATTGCCCATTTTACGTAAAACTTTATGAACAGGATTTGATGGATGATCCCAGAGAGGAAAGAATACTCCATGTTCTAAATCCTTTCCAGTTGTAGACCAAGATGAAGATTTGGGATTAGTAATTTCCCCGTTCGGAAATATATCAAGCAATTCCGAGATAAATACGGTCTTGACATCAATTTCATCCGAGTTTTCGATCAGCTGATATGTAGCTTCTAAAAACTCTTTCTCATAATTCCCAATGTGATGTCCGAAAGTCTCCCCATCTAAAGCAGTTATGATAAACTCTTCTGTTGGATTTTTAGTAGATTGACTAATCTTATCTACCAAAATTTCATTTACAAAATCCTCAGCAGTAATTTCGTTAAATGCTATCTTATTGCTAATGATATCATCCCTATAGAATATAGCTAATCCATTTGGAGTCCTTTGAATTTTATTTGTAATCCATCTGCCAGGTTCGGATGCAACTCCTGACACAATAGCCCATTTATACCCAAAATTGCTAATAATATCCAGCACATTCTCCTCAATAGCAAGTTCTGGGCTGAAAAATCCGATTCCATCTTTTCCGAAATGATTCACATTAGTTTCTATATTAAGACGAATCTGTCTTGATACTTCTTTCGCTGGAATGATGGGAAGTAGAGGATGGTATTTTGCGGTTCCCACAATTTCGATATTCCCTTTGAACACTAATTTCCTGATTAGTTGAATTGTTTCTTGGTGATTCCATTGTTCCAAAAGATCCAGTAATACACCGGAAATATTCAGAGTCGTTTTAATTTGGTCATGTCTATCTAACACTTTAAAGAGTGGAAGGTAACATGTATTGTTGATTCTCTCCAGAATCTCCTTACTCTGCGTCGGAGGTTGGTATATATGGAGAAGATTAGCCCAATATTTAGTCAAGAGACGCACACCAATAATTAATCAAACATTCGTTTGGGTAATTTAATACACTTTCTAACTCCTCACGGTATATAATGCTTTTCCAAAGTACAAATTAAGAAAAATAGATAAACGGATATTTAATCAAATGCAACTAGACCAAATGCCACATCCAAAATTTCATTTAGTATTTGGGGAGAAATAGTTAGAAAATATAGTTTTTCCATTGTAGAAAAAGAAGTTTTTATTTGTGAATTTGTTCTGCATTTAAAATTTGAGGGTTGTAGCAGAACAATTCTAAGTAACCCTCGTAAAAACCTATTGAAGTTCATCTCTTGAAATTCATATTCCATACTTTCACAAGCAACTCTGTACATATTAATTAACTCTCTATGAGTGACATAAAACCTAGTCTGAGTTTGAAAGAACGAATTTAATTCATCCAATGCTAATCTATCTACAATATCAGTCTCAGATATGAAATCTGCAATACTTATTTCATCAATAGAGAATCGTTTAAATTGATATCTGCAAGCATTCTGGATCTCCTCAGGATTTACATGTGAATTTCCTTCGATTATTGGGTATAAATCCCTTAATACTCTTAAACAAGATTCAGGAACGCAATAATCGAATTCATTAACTAAATCAGTTACATATCGAACCATTATTCTATCAATAGGATGTTTGAATGCAGCATTACATCGCTCTAAACTGATTTTCTCTAGGTTTCTAGGCGAATATGTATGTAACTGAATTTGTAGATCAGGCTTTTTAAAATCCGAAAGATAGGGAGAACTCTTCAATAGGTTAAATGAGGTGATTAAATAGCATGATTGAGTTTTGCAGACATCATTTATTTTATTAAACAAGTTTGGTTCCATATATTCAATCGAATCTAAAAAAAACATCAAGAAATGCTCTTGATTGTCTTGATGTATAGATTTTTTTCCAAGTATGAAATTCTTCGATTTAGAGACTAGATGTGTGAATAAATTGATTAGATTTGCGAGATTTGCATCTAATATTGTGTTAGGATCTAAATTATATGATAAAGACTGAGATAATTCATTCACTAAAGCAAAAATAATTTGATCTGAATTTTTCTCTTCACAATTTACATAATGCATTACCATTTGTTGATTATTTTTTGATGTAGAAGTTTTTAATGCGGATAGAGTTTTTCGAGTGAGTGTGGTTTTCCCTATACCTCGTAATCCATATAATGAAAGTATGATGGGATAATGATCTTGAAATGCATCCGCAAGAATGGATTGCATGGATTTTTGTTCTTTTTTTAGTCCAACTAACTCGGGTGGTAGATAATATGGATCAAAAAGTGCGCGAGGACCAACATAAGTTTTAGAAAGAGCAGATTTGGATGGCATGACGTTTTGTTTCGGGTAGATATTTAAAGTCCACTTAAAATGATCTAACAGACATAGGGTAAGAAGACTCCAAAAAACCGAAAGTGAAATTATTAGAAATAATATTGTTCAACACATAGCGAATCCATTTACCAGTAAGCAATTGATCTGAAGGGAGGCCAAAGAAATAATATCCAATGGGCAAAAACAGCACAAGTAGTAATAATAAATAATAAAATCAACCCAAATATCGTTAAAGGTGTGATTAATTTTCTAAAAACTCTATTTAGAGGTTTATTTTTATTTAGCTCTCTTGCACGTTTTTCGAGCCTAGAATCTACAATACCAGGAATCATCAGAAATCGTAGAAAATGTGATGAAAATATTTCCTTTAACTGGTCCTTAAAAGAACCCGAATTATAATTTTCTCCTATTAATTGACTTGGTTGTATTGGTTTAATCCTATTAATTTTCCATACCATATTTTAAATCAGCAGTAAATTGAAGTTAAAAATTAAAAAAAATTATATATTTGTTCTGGGATCTAGTGCATCACGTAAACCGTCACCTAATAGCATAAATCCTAACACGGTGACGATAATTCCCACTCCGGGCCATATGGCCGCCCAAGGCGCATAAATCAACGCTTGTTTATTTTCAGAAACATCCCTACCCCATTCAATTACTCCTTCTGCGCCAAATCCTAAGAAAGCTAAACCAGCTAACCCTAGGATCATACCACCAATATCAAAAGATACAGCAACAATAATAGGTGCAATGGAGTTTGGTAATATGTGTCGGAACATGATTCGTAATTCGGAAGCTCCAGATACTTTTGCAGATTCCACATAAGTCATGGCACGCTGTGAGATTGCTGCACTTCTCATTAATCGAGCATATCCAGTAATACCTAATAATCCCCATGATAATAGGATGTTTTTTACATCATATCCCATTACAGTGACAACAATTATGGTTAAAACTAATCCAGGAATAGAACTTATAATATCTCCTAAACGCATAATTAAGTTATCTATCCAACCACCCTTATAGGCTGCAATAGTTCCAAGAATAATTCCACCTGCAAC
>JAEOUK010000491.1 GCA_016839385.1 Promethearchaeota archaeon | reverse complement strand
TTCCCAAAGTTTGTAAATTCTGATTAAGTTGTTGTAGTTGACTCTCAAAAATTTTGCCTAGAGAATCCACTGAATCTTTTAAGTTCTTAATTTGATCAGTTAGACACTTAGTTTCAATTTTAAAACCGCTTAATTCAGAGGACATAGATATTATTGAATTGTGTAATTTTCCGGTGCTCTCCTCTAAAATTTCTAATTTTTTTCCAAGTTTTTCGATACCAAAGGGCATATAACATGGAGATGACGCCTAAAGTGAAAAATATTTCTAACGAGAGTTAACATAGGAGAGTTTTGTAAGATCTTGATTAGGTGGATTTTGTCGGAAATTGTCCAAGTTTTATTACTCTACTAAATAAAAAAGGTGTGAATCCCATCGTCGAATCTAAAACCCAAATCTTAGAATGGCGGCAACTGAATTTCCAACATAAAAAAATAGTAGAAGTGCCAAGACCGTTCATAAAATGGGTTGGAGGCAAGCGTCAACTAATTCCACAACTCTCTCAACATTTTCCTATAAATTTTAATAAATATATAGAACCTTTTGTTGGGGGAGGAGCGGTTTTCTTCTACTTGTTACCTCAAAAATCCGTTCTTATGGATATTAATCCTGAATTAATAAATACATATCAAGTAGTTAAAAACAAGGTAGAAGAACTAATTGAATCTTTACAGCAACATAAGAATGATAAAGAGTATTTTTACGAAATAAGAGCTTGGGATCGAGATAAATCAAGATTTCGAACATTAGATAAAGTGGAACGTGCATCTAGAACTATTTTTCTTAATAAAACATGCTACAATGGCTTATTCCGAGTAAATAAAAAAAACCAATTCAATACGCCCTTTGGAAGATACAAGAATCCTACCATTTGTGATGAGTTAAATCTCCGTTCTGTGAGTGTTGCATTAAAAAATACAAAAATCCATTTGGGTGATTTCTCAAATTCCATAAAATTTGCAGAATCAGGAGACTTTATCTATATGGATTGTCCCTATCACCCAGTTAGTGATACAGCTAATTTTACTAGTTACACAAAGGACGATTTTGGAGTCGTAGAACAAAAGAGATTACATGAAGTCTTCAGCGAATTAGATAATAAAGATTGCACGGTTTTGCTAAGTAATTCATATACTCCCTTTATACTGGATTTATACCAAGATTATACTATTCACATTGTCCACGCAAATCGAGCGGTGAATTGCGATCCAAATAAGCGAGGGAAAATTCGCGAGGTTCTGATCTCCAATAAAGAGTAATTTTTTTAATTATATTCACCCAATTGCATGTATGCCAGATTATGATCGTCGTGAGTTAATTTATACTCGTTCCTATTGCATTATTTCTATAATATTCAGTTTAATATCAGTTATTTTACTATTTGCATCAAATTTTGCATGGTGGATTGATGGAACGATAACATATGTTAGATTGAGTTCTACGTTTCGTTTATCGATTCTTGTCATCGTTCCTTTAGTTTTTGGTTTTCTTAGCATTGGAGTTATAGCAGGGCTTTTATTATTTACAGATAAATTAAGAAGTGAAAAATGGAACAAGATTGTATTCTGGATATCAATTGGAATTTTTGGATTTACTATTATTGCAGCTGGTTCTCTATTAATAGCATTCTCAAATGTCTCATCCAGTTGGAGTTATGGAGCATCTTTTATCGGTTCGCTAATAGGTTCGATAGTCATAGGATTAGTTTCCCTTTTATACTTCAAAATTTATCAAGAGATCCATCTCTAACATCCATAACATTTTAATTTTTAAATCACAATCTTGGTTTATGAAATGGGTTAAACATCCATTAATTCTTGAGATAAATACTCTACCTTGGTTGCATCATCTCTCTGAGAAATTTCAAGAGGACATCACTCTTCAAAATATTCCAGATAGTGTGATTTTGGATTTTGAGAATTACAATGCAATCTGGCTGATGGGTGTTTGGCAGAGAAGTAAGATCAGTGAAAAAATTGCTCAAGAACATAAAGAACTACAGGATGATTTCCAACAAGGATTACCAGATTATACTCCAGCTGATATAATTGGTTCTCCTTACGCAGTTAAAAACTATGAGCCAGATCCACGAATAGGGGGAAATAATGGCTTACATAACATCCACAAATGTTTGAATGATTTGGAAAAATGCTTAATTTTAGATTATATTCCAAATCATACTGCGATTGATCACCCGTGGGTAGCCAATAATCCTGATATCTATATTAAAGGGAGTTTTTCAGCACATCTCCAAAATCCCGGATTATTTGAAAAAATTGGAGGAAATTTATATGCTCATGGCAAAGATCCATACTTTTCACCATGGACAGATACTTTACAATTGAATGCTTTTTCAGAAAAATGCCGAAAACAATCACTAGAGACTCTGTTAAAAATTCAAAAAAAATGTGACGGAGTTCGTTGTGATATGGCAATGTTGCCAGTAAATTCTGTGTTCTTGAAAACATGGGGACAATTTGTTGAGGAACGTCCAAATTCAGAATATTGGGATGAAATTATTCCACACATTAAATCAAAAAATCCTGAATTCAAATTCATTGCAGAAGTATATTGGGACATGGAATGGGAATTAATGCAACAAGGATGTGATTATTGCTATGATAAAACTCTTTATGACCGTATGCTATATGATCCAGCGAGAGCGGTTCGAGGTCATTTGCAAGCTGAATGGGAATATTCATCAAAATTGGTCCGATTTATTGAAAATCATGATGAAAAAAGAGCTATTACAGCGTTTGGATCGGATGAATCTACAGCTGCTGCTTGTATTTCATTATGTTTACCCGGTGCTCGGTTGATCCATTATGGGCAACAACTTGGATTTACACGAAAGCTTCCTGTTCAATTGGGTCGATGGAGCCAAGAAAGTGAAAATCCCAATATAAGAGAATTCTATAAAAATTTAACTTCTATTATTAAAGGGTACCTAATAGAGAGCAATTTATGGAATTTAGGTCGAGTTTATAAACAAGATACCCCTGGTCCGGAAAATCCCATTATTTCTTATTACTGGAATTTAAACAAACTTATAATATACGTAATTGTGAACTTTTCTTCAAATGATGTGAATTGTGTGTTAGATTTGAGCACTCACAGACAAGATATTTCGTACAATATATCTTCTTTACTTCAGCATAATAGTGAAACGACTGAATTTATCATCCAAAATAGTCAAATCCCTCTTAAATTTGGACCATGGGGTTTTCAAATCTTGAAATTTTCCTACTAGTTTTACTTTTCATCCTTTATTTTTCATTTTTTTTGTTTAAAAAATGTACATTTTGGTTATGTTGATCAAAATGGACTAGCGAAGGTTTAAATATACCTAAATATGTATAGTAATTATGAATAGTAATTTATGAATAATATCATAAAATACTAATCTACAAAAAAAAGTGAAAAAAATTGATCAAAAGAATACGACCAATCAATCCTGATCCTCAGATAAAACTCTTGTTATCTCGCGAAGATTTTCGAGGATACGTTGAGAATTGGGAATCAGAATTTCTTCGTGGAATTTCAACCCTAGCAGTCATGGAGATAATTGATTCAGGTGATCCGGATCAAATGTACGGATATAATATTTTGAATGAGTTAAAACAGAAAACAAATAACATGTTAATTTTAGAAGAGGGAAATCTGTATCCTACTTTAAGAAAACTCAAACAAGCTGGAATCTTGAAAACAAGAGAACTTTTTGAGGGAAAAAGAAAACGAATAATTTATTTTCTCACCCCGTATGGACAACAAGTATTCCAACATATTTCTGGCGTATTTTCGAAATTAGTAGAATCCATGTCTGATATGTTTAAAATTGACGTGAATCTACAAACTGAAAATTATATCTACTGTCCAAATTGTACTATGAGATATTCAATAGAAGAATTAAAAGAAGGTCAAATGTATTGTTCTGCATGTGGTTTCCATATACGGGATCAAATTGATCGATTATTAAATGGAGGTAATGAATAATGAGTGAAGAACTAAATCAAACGGAACTTGTTAAAGAATTTTTAAAAACTGTTAAAAAATTTTTACCTGGATGGTTAAAGGACAATAAATCGGAATTGAAAGATGTTTTATCGGAATTAGAAGGGCATATTTGGGAAAAATCTGAAGAGATCGCGGCTGGACAAGATGTTCAACCTTACCACGTGCAACAAGCAATTCAAGAAATGGGTAATCCACGAGATATCGCTGCTGAATATAAAAAACGAGGAACTCCAAAATTATGGATATCCAAAGAATTGTTCCCAGCATATCTAAAAGTCTTTGGAATTGTTGCAGCAATTATTGTTGGATTCAATATCATTTCCTTTATAATTGATGCAATTTCTACAGGTTTAAGTTGGGATTTATTTGACTATCTAAACAGTATCTGGTCTGCAGCTTTAGGAGCATTCTTGGTTGTAACAGCGATATTCGTTGTTTTATCGATGGAGGGATATCTTCCAGATGATTTCACAACTTCTAGAAGAAGACTACAGTTGAAATCTATTCCACCTGACGAAATGGAGGAAAAAGAAAAATGGATACAAAAAGATACTAAAAAGGTAAAACCTCCATTAAAACGAGGAGATTTACTCGCAGGAGGAATTGTTACAATGCTGATTGGAATTGCCATGATTGCTAAAGTTTGGGAACTGATTCCTATTGTAGAAGATATAGGATCACAGCTAACCTACTACATTCAGCTTTCAGGAATCTTCACATTAGCAGGGGGTTTCATTAATTTGATCCAATCATTACTAGATTTGACAAATTATTTTGCACAGAGAATATTGATGATCATGCATGTAATTGTAGATCTTATGTTCATACCATTCCTAGTGACATTATTTGTGCCTGCAATTATGTCTGTTCCTGCAATAGCGTCTTCAATGTATTACGCAGAAATACAGACTGGTTTTACAGTAGTGATGTGGATAGCGATAGTGGGAACCGTGATTAGCGCAATATCTAACATATCCAAAATTATAACTTTACGTGCGAAATTCGAGGAATATTATCAGCACCAAGAAATGTAATTTTTTTTTATTTCTTTTTTAACGAGAAATTAATGGTGGGAGAGGGGTGATTTGAACACCCGACCACCCGGTCCCAAACCGGGAATCATACCAAGTTGTCCCAAAATCCCTTTTGAGGAATTTTGTCTAGACCACTCTCCCACGAGAGCCCACACGTTAGTAAAAATAAGGTTCACTTGACGTGTTAAGGTATATTTCCTACATTCTAGAAAAACTAAAAACCTTTTCTTTTCAGAGGTGGAAAAAAAGAATTTTATTTCTTTTTGAGGAAATCTTCTACATCCAGACCAATATTCTTACTAATATATTGATGTAGGAATTCGATTTGTGTTTTATCTTTTACTATACTTTGTAATTCTCTAGCTAGTTCCCGAGGTTTATTCTTGTGCTTCCATATAACGTTGATATATTCTGTAACTTTATCAATGAGTTCTAAGTATTGTTTACGAAATAGGAGAACTAAATCCATCTCCCCCAATCCTTTCTTCTTCAGAATGTTTTGAATTAAAATTTTCTCATAGATAGCAGAAGGATATTTTTGTTTCGTCCATCCACGATTATCGACATTAAATGTTGAAAATTCAATGTCTGGATTGTTCGGATATTTAGTAGATACATATAAATCTGTGTAGCCATTGAGTTCCGAAGTTACATGAATTGGGATCATACTTTGAATAAGAGCACCTAATTTCTTTGCAATGAAATCATCTCCTACAAGCACTAATCTATGATTTGCTGCATGTCTAAGAACTAATGCGATACTATCCAAATTTAGCAATTCAATTGCTCCGTGCAAAGTGAGGGCTTGACGGGTAGTTAAATCCACTGACTGTTCAGCAGCTTGTGCACGGTAGACTTCTTTTTGCGTATCGGTGATCTCTTGGAATGAATCAAATACAGTATATTCTCCGTTATGATTTTGTAGTTCAACACGAAATTCCTCAACAAATTGATTCAATAATGGGATTAGAAAATGCATTTTTATGAGATCATCACTATCTTCTTGGTCGGAAATACAAATACCAATAAGATCGTTTTTTGTGGTGTATAACCATTTTCGATTCGCGATCACCATCGTTCGGATTTGACCCTCTCCGATGGATTCTGCGAAATTACGAATAGCAGAAATAAACCCGGATAAGAGAGATAGGTCTGTATGATTTTTTCCTTCATAATCACGACTGAACAAGAAGTCTCCGGTTTCACTTATAATTAAAAAATTATCTATACCCATTTGTTATCACAAAGTACTCTAGTAATTACAGCTGATTTTATGACAACTTAAAGGCTTTCCGATGAAAATTTTTTCAAAAAAAGTTGGAATATTTGTCTTTTTAGGTTTTGTCGTTATATTGATCTATTTAACTTTAAATAATAGGTAAAATAGTAAAAATAAAGAATTAACGTCCAAGAAGTGAACCACAAATGTTGCAATGCGTTAAATCTTCAGAAATTTCTGCTCCACAGGCAGGACAGAATTGGACTATTGAGCCAGTGACTACTACACCATTTGAAGTAGGTTTTTGATTTTCCGTATCTTGTTGAGTTTCTCCTTCGAAAACAACTTGTTTTGCAAATGTGATGATACGAAGAGACTGACCACATTCACAAAATTCACGGTGTTTTTTGGTTTTAGTCCCACATTTTGGACAATTCCAAAATACACGAGCTCCACATGATTTACAGTGCTTACGTCCTTTATAATTTTGAATTCCACAATTTGG
>JAEOUK010000490.1 GCA_016839385.1 Promethearchaeota archaeon | reverse complement strand
ATCTGATACGTACTTATTTTAAAATGGATGGACATCATATTCAATTTAATGTAGTGTCTCGGGAAACATTGTTACAAGCGCAGCAAAATCCCGAAAACTATCAAAATTTAATAGTTCGAGTAGCAGGTTACTCAGATTACTTTTTAAATCTCGGTTTACCATTACAAAATGAAATAATTAAACGCACTGAGCATTCTGGTATATAAAAAAAAATTAGAGTTTTGGATTGGAAACAAAAGACCATGTGTTCGCCCAATTTTTAGGATCATAAATCAATGGCATCTGTGTTGCACCAACAGGGTTTTTTCTCCCGAATGGAATGAAATTTTTCGCAAAAATGAACGCGTTCATAATGTCAATTCCATAAGATAATTGCTCCCAAAAAGGATTGAAGAACCAGCTTCCGGCAAATCCATCTAAGTTTTGATTATTTATCCAATACCATGCAGCAACGTTGTTAGATGCACTAACCAAGACCGCATTAGGCACATCATAATACACCCCAGGATTACTTTGAATGAAATTTCCCGAGAAACAGCAATCAATATTAATCATCATTCGGGAACAATTAATCTCTTTCACTAAGCCAAAAAATTCATGTTCTGTAATGTAACTATTATCCGCTTCGAAATGAAAAGTGGCATTTCCATCACCGAGTATTACATTTGATCCATGGTCAGTCATTGCGATTATCAATTGGTCATTTGGCTGGATTTGTGATGCAAATCCTCCCGTACTTATGTTTAATTCCCATTTTACTCGTGCAGCTGTCACACTATCATTTGCTACATCAACAGCGGCTCCAGCTAGATCGTCAGTAGTGGTATCCAAAGGGTGCCACGAAGCATAGATATCGATTTTCCCATCAGCATCGTTTTTATTATATATCATCAAGAGTATGTTTTCGTCTGTATACCCTTGATTTTTTAGAATCCAATAAATTTGTAGGATTTGTGCGGGGAATCCATCACAATCCAAGTAAGGTGCGGAAGGGGAACTCCCTTGATTAGTTGGATCAGTATTATTGACTGCTATCCATTTGTCGATTTTCACATTATCTAAATGCGCAATTGGTCCATCAGGAATGATTCCAGTGAAATTTACACTTACTACCAGTGTTAAACCTGTTATTTCATAATTAGTATCGTTATTACAAGCACTAGTTATATTTATTTGGTTAAATCCCCCAGATTCAGGAGCATAATCTGACCAGTCGGTCCTAGCAATTCCTGTGGAGTTTGTCCATCGAAGCCCAATTTTTGTGGAATTCACAGCTAAAGGATCAAGTACCTCAATATCTGCTGAAATATTGTATTCTGCGTACTCATAAATATTATATCCATTTCCTATCCAATCAAAAGTAAAATTCGCACTCCCTCCTCCAATTCCTCCTATTTTTGTAAAAACCATATATCCTGATCCTAGATCAGGAATAATCGTCATGTTGATCCCATTTTTTTCCCAATTTCCAGTTTCAAAAGTAAAATCACTATCTGGACTACCATTAAATATACCCTCTGGTTCCTCTCCAGAAAAATCATTAGCACTATTTAATATCAATGCTTTTCGAGAACCTGTAAATACCTGCCAGTAAAATCCATTATGATCTTCCACAGTAACTTGACCAGCTGAATCAATTGCGTAAATTTTGTAATATATTGTTTCTTCTATATTATGAGGTGGGATATATCCATATCCTGACCAATCGGTAGTTCCAGAACCTATCATTGTAACATTAGACCAAAATACTTGGTCTGTTGAATACGACAATATAACACTGCTAATACTAATATCGTCGCTACATGTAACATCAATTCGTATATTTTGATTTGCATAAGCAATTGCACTTAAAGGATCTTCAATGACCGGAAAACTATCATGGTACCACGGTTTCATAATAAATAGTGCTGTCAATCCACCACCACTAATAATCACAATCAAAATCGACCCAATCCATAAAATTTTCCGTCTTTTTGGATTTTTCTTAATAATATTTTGAGAATTATTAATTTCTTCACTCATTTCGATCAAAACCAGTATATTTCAAAACTTTCTAACTCAACAAGGTGATTCGCGATTAAAAATTTAATTACTCTTGAGGGATATTTTTCTTCAAATAAATTATCTCAAAATTTGAGAATATAATTGATGTTCAAAATTCCCTTTTCTTTCATCAGATGAATAATAGGGATGAGATGGGAATTTCTTTTTCGCTTTTGAATCTATGTTGAATTCTTTTAGATTCACAAGAATTTTATCTATCCAGTTTCTGTTCTCTTTTTGATGTAATTTAATAGGATTCCCAATCATATTTTGTGTTTTAGTTTTTATTTTTTTGAGTATCAATGAAATTCGTTTCTTTTTCTGGGCCATGAAACTAAGTTTTGGAAAAAGCATACCGACATTTCGTTGGTATTCTTGATATTCTTCCCCAAATTCCAATGTTAATCGAGTTTCTTCCTCTTTAGCTATTATATAGTATCCATAAATACCTGTTAATGGAAGAATCAACGTGAATAAGTGGAGTGAAATAAGTGGTACTCCTATGAATCCACAAATATATTGAAAATAATTGGGATGTCGAACAAATGCAAATCCTAACCTTTTTTGCAGCTTTACTTTATGATGAGCTTTATAATCCCCACGTGCCCATCGTCCTAACATTCCCACAATCAATCCAAACGTCATAATTATCATCCCAATCAATCTAATTATGGGTTCTAATGGTGCATCAAGAAGATTTGAATTATATATGTCACTCATGGAAATCAATGAGCGAATTGGTATAATAATTAGAGATAACCAAAATAGAATTGTCGATAAACAAAAACAAGTAATTGCAAGTATGTTCTGGGAATTTGGATAAGGATATTGAGCTGTTCCGGGATGTTTAAAAAGCATTATAACATCTAAACCTGTGTGTGTCATAATATAGATAAAAAGATATCCCAAAAAATATCCACTTATTACTCTCCAATCGATAAACATGCCTTAAATATGTGTTTGAGAGGAAATTTAACCCTATTGGTCTTGATAATAGAATTTTTTTATTTTAATAACCTAAACAATTAAAGTTTTTTGTCGATCTTTTAATAGGTGTTGGAATTTTAATAATAGAATTTAAGAAATTTCCGCACTATTGCTTTTTATACAAATAAAATAGACCTACTCACTACACTCTTCCGTTTAGCATTAGATAATAACATACGGTGAATAAATCATGACAGAATCATATGTTAATTGGGATTTCCTAAAAAGGGATCTGATTAAGGAAAGGAAATATCAATTAAATATTGTAGATTCTGCGTTTATGTCGAACACTCTTGTCGTTCTACCTACCGCTCTTGGAAAAACCATAATTGGAATATTATTAGCTGTAAAACATTTGAAAAAATTCAATGGAAAAATTTTGGTTCTGGCTCCGACTCGACCTTTGGTTTCTCAGCATTTTGAATCATTTAGAAAATTCTTAGATGAATCCATATCAATGGAATTACTCATTGGAGGTTTCTCTCCATTAGAACGTACCTTGAAAGTTAACTCTACTCAAATTGTATTTACAACCCCTCAAATCGTAAAGAACGACATAACGAATGGAGCATATGATCTTAAGAATTTTACTTTAATTGTATTCGATGAAGCTCATAAAGCGCGTCATAATTATGCT
>JAEOUK010000489.1 GCA_016839385.1 Promethearchaeota archaeon | reverse complement strand
TTTGGTACGCCCGGCCCGATTCGAACGGGCGACCTACGGATTCGAAGTTCATCGTCCTATGATAATCAAGTAACCAAAAGTAACCCTCAGTAAAACCATTTCTCAAATCAATTCAAACCATTATCAAATCTCACAGAATAGAAGTAAATTAAAAGAAACCCTGATAAACATAGAGATATTTTTTGCAAGGTGTTGACCAAGTGTTGACCAAAGAGTGAAATTGAAGCTAAAAATATTACGAAAAGTTTTTTTTGATCACAGTTATCGAACTCTCATTTTATAATTTTATACTATTAAAAATGATAATAAAAAATTGGTTTTTAGCTATATTTATTAAAAAAATATTGAGAAAAAATAAAATATAGTATAAAAATAATAAGATATAGTATTAGGAGGAGTACGTATAGATGTCAATTCAACAAAATAAAACCAAAGAATCTAAAAGAGAAAGGTTTATTCGCATCGCCGAACGAAGAGTAAATAATTTGCTAAATAATCTTGATAGTTTAGGCAAATGTGCTAATAAAAAAAATTACGAATATAATGATGAGGACGTAAGAAAAATATTCAAGGCTATTGATAATAAAATTAATGATATTAAAGAGCTGTATAAAAATACAAATAAAAAGAAAGAAAAGTTTAAATTAAATTAGTAATTTAATATTTTAAATTGAGATTAACAATCATGAAAAAAGCATTTTCTAATTTTGAAATTGTGACATTAGCTGTTTACCTTCTTGGTGGTAATCAAACTTATGTTGATACAGAAGATGCTGCTATCAAGGCCAACGAATTATCGCCAGGTAAATTTTCTTGGGAAAAATATCCTAATCAAATTAATATTGAAAAAGTTAGAACAAGTTTATCAGATGCCAAAAAAGAGAAGAATGGCGGTTATTTAGTTGGGAAACATAGTCAGGGTTGGCTTCTCAGCGATAAAGGTGTCAAGTTTTCGCAAAGAAGACTTAAAGATTTAAATCTTAAAGATGTTTCAAAGACACAAGCAAATGAAAAGGAAGGTTCGTGGTTAAGTCGTGAGAAAATAAGAATGTTAGCTTCTCCAGCATTTGAAAAGATAAGTGATAACAAGTTCGATGACATAACAATTCAGGAAGCTGAAGCGTTCTTTAGATTAGATGAATACGTTACAGGAAAGGCTCGTGAAAGAAAAATTGAAAGGTTGGTATCTGCGTTTAATAGTGATCCAGATTTAGGTATTTGTGTAATTAAATTAGCTGAAAAGGTTATACAAAATGGATGAGAATATAACAACTGACGAACAAATTTATGTTAGAAGTCATGTTGCTCGAGACCTTCTTCAGAACGCCGCATTGTTTAGAACAGACAAATTGGTCGTTTGGGAATATGTATCTAATGGATTAGAGTATATAGATGAAGGAACTCATCCTGTTGTTCATGTAAAAATTGATAAGAAAAAGAAACGAATCATTGTCATCGATAATGGACGAGGAATGGATTGGGATGGTTTAAAGAACTTTTTTGTGATGCACGGTGAAAATATTGATCGTCTTCAAGGACGTCCAGGAAGAGGAAGATTCGGTACTGGTAAATCAGCGGCCTTTGGAATATCTGACATTCTCCGCATTACAACAGTTCGAAATAGAAAACTTTCAAAAGTCGAGCTAAGGAGAAGTGATATTGAAGCAATGAATTCAGAGGATCCAATCCCTATTAGAAATTTAAAAAAAGAAGAAAGCACTAAACAGCCCAATGGAACAGTAATTGAAATTGAGAATATTCATCTTAAAACCCTTAATCAATCTGGAATAATTCGATATATAGAACGTCATCTTGAAAAGTGGAAAAATGCTACTGTTTTTGTTAACAACTATGAATGTGAGGTTACAGAACCACCAATAGTTGACAAAAAGAATTTTTATCCAGATCCAATCCAGAGAGATAAATTAGGTGATGTAGAGTTAATATTGAAGATAGCCGGTGAACCTCTCGATAGCGATGATTACGGCGTTTCAATTTTTTCAAATGGTATATGGCACGAAACTACTGCTGCAGGACACGAAGGTCGAGAAATGATACAGTATATTTTTGGCGAAATAGATGTACCTCGACTTGATGAAGATAAATCTCCGATTCCACCATTTGACCTTAGTAGATCTATGAAGTTAAACCCCAGTAATGAATTAGTTTTAATGATATATAGCTTTATAGGAGAAAAAATTGATGTTGTCAGGAGAGAGCTTTTAAAAGCTGAAAGAAAGCGCAAAGAGGGTGAAGATGCTAAAAAACTTGCTAAACAGGCAGACGAAATCGCTCAAGTTATCAATGATGATTTTCAAGAATTCCGTTTGAGATTATCTAAAGCAAAAGCTAAAAGTGGAACAGGTTTTGATTATGGTCCTGATAAAAATGGCGTTGGTTCGAATAATGATGATTTTATTTTTGGTAACATAGAACCAGCAATAATAATAGAAGAAATTGGTGAAATAGGATCAAAAGGAGAGAATCGTACTGGAGGTGATGATCCTCGAATACTTAACCCTAAAGTTTCTCAATCAACAGATGATTCTGAGAGACTTGGAAAGTGGACAGGTGGTAAGGGTCGTCGAACTACATCAAAAGGTGGTTTTAGAGTCGAATTTAAACCAATGGGAAAAGAAGGAAGTAGAGCAATATATATAAGTAATGAACGTACGATTTATATCAATCTTGACCACCCACAGTTAATTGCTGCAAGAGGAAATAAGTCAGTTGAAGATCCTGTGTTTCAACGTTTAGCTTATGAAGTCGCATTTTCAGAATATTGTATCGCTCTTGCCCATGAATTAGATCAGAGAAACGAATTTATAGATACATCTGACCCTATCGTCTCCATACGTGAAAGCATTAATCGACTGGCCAGAAAAGCAGCCCAATTATTTGCCGTTTAATAAAAACGAAGTCATTATAAACTGATACTATTTTATTCTTCATGGATAAAATTCTTTAAATGTTAACATTTGTGTACTTCAAGCCGACCATTCATATACTTATCGATAAATTTTCAAAAAATGAAGAAAAATCCTACCCTAAAAATACCTAAATGGTTTGAAGAAGCAGCTTTCATATTAAACGATGGTTTGTCAATAGAT
>JAEOUK010000488.1 GCA_016839385.1 Promethearchaeota archaeon | reverse complement strand
GACTTAGGTTGATATTCTCTGTTGGTGTTTTGTATTCTGAATATCTTCCCATCTTTGGATTGGCAGCTGCAATTATGGAAGTACGTGCTCTTAGCGTCGCAATGATTCCAGCCTTAGCTACACTAACGGTTTGTTGTTCCATCGCTTCATGGATAGCCACACGGTCACGGTTATCCATTTTATCGAATTCGTCGATAATTGCATTTCCTCCATCCGCAAGAACAAGTGCACCTGCTTCGAGTGATAAACCTGATGCATCGTTCTCTCGGACAACTGCTGCTGTTAAGCCAGCTGCAGAAGAACCTTTTCCAGAGGCATATATTGCTTGTGGTGAGATCTGGGCACACATTTTCAAGATTTGGCTTTTTCCAGTTCCCGGATCTCCTATAAAAAGAATATGAATATCACCACGTCGAGCACTCCCGTCTCTTAATTCTTTCCGAACTCCTCCGAATAGAGAAAGTGCGGCAGCCAATTTCAGATGATCTAATCCCAAGATGGATGGGGCAACAGATTTCGCAATTAATTCTTGAATATTCGGTTTTGCCGCTAGACGTCGAAATTCTTTTTCATCCTCGGGACTAATTTGAAGTTCCTCATCTTCTGCATTTTTACCTTCAACACTTAAGACCTTCAAATATGGCGTAAATAATGTAGATTTTTTCCCACGAGAATTTTCATTTACATAAGTTTTGAATACTCCTGTAATTTTTACTCGTTCCCCTGGACGTACTTTATCTACTAAATCATGAGTGAGTATTCCTTTAATTGAATAGGGAACTCGTCCAGGCTGTAATTCTTCTGGCAATTCTTGAATCCGTATGCTTTGCCAATCAATAAATTTCGAATCCTTAGATGTAACCATGAAACCCGATTTGTTTTTACAATTTGAACATTGTTTGGGAACAACTAGTGCATTTTCTACTTGGTCAACTTTTGTGACTTGCTGACATACAGGGCATTCAAAATATGCAACGGTAATTTGAGGGATAATTTGAGAAGCTCGGATTAAAATTCCATAAATATATACCAGTTTATCTATATGTTCAGCTCGTAATTTCCGTAATGTTACTTCATTGGAGTTATTATCTGTTTTAATTCTTACAAAATAGTCTAATTCCTCGTTAATATTTCCTCCAGCATAAAATTTCAATAGATCCTTGAATGCTTCTACTCCTTCACGTAAAGTTTCTTCGGGAGCTTCACGCAACAATTCTGCTAGAGGTGGGTCATAAGATAAAATATCCTCGAAAAGTACAGAAATTGAACATTTTTTACGTAATGCGGCGTTTTGTATCTCTTCTCGGTATTTGAAGTGATTAGGGGTGTCTTCATAGTTTTTGAAGAAATCTTCAAAATTGTGTTTTGGTTGCGCTGGATATTGATCGATATCTATTACCATAGTTCTTTTACCCCACTTGTGTGAATCGGATGCACTTATGTTAGTTTAGATGAGTGTTAACCCCTAAACATCTCGGTTTTCCATAAATCTGTAATGAGATATTTTTGTCGCGATATATAAACCAACTTATTAGTGGATTGTCCGCTCTACATGAATTCAATAGAAAATCACGTAAATATACCAGAAGAACGCATGATTAAACTTTCGTTTTAATAATAGAGCAATAAATTTCCCATTTGCGTTCAAAACAATAGAATTGAAATCGAGTTTATTGCATCACAAACTTCTCAAATAGTTCCTGAAAAAGTATAAGTAAAAACACTTCAGTTCTGAATGGAATGCATTTTTTGTCCAAATACTCATCAAACTTCATCTGAATTTCCGCTGCCATACTTTGAATGTTCTTGGATAAGATCTGTGCATAATGGGTTTCTTCTTTAATCTGCATTAAAGAAGTAACCTTACGAAGCACTTCTAAAAACTCGTTATCTCGATTTTTATCAACCATCTGACTAAAAGTGGTTGCGGACTCTCCACTTAGACCATCTTGTTTTTTTCTCATAGTTTCTCCTCCTAAAGAAGATTTTAAACCAAACGAAATATTCATACGATAATTTTTAAAAAAAAATGAGAACATAAGTCAAAAATAAAAAAGATAGTGGGCCTGGCAGGATTTGAACCTGCGACAACCGGCTCCGCAAGCCGGCACCTTATCCAAGCTAGACTACAGACCCTTTTCAGGAAGTGATATTAAGTAATACTTCATAACACAACACAATACAAAAATTTTTTTAACTTGATTGATACATCATTCGCAATTAATAAACCGTGGGACAGTAGTCTAGCTGGTATGATACTCGGCTGGGGGCCGAGTGGTCGGGAGTTCAAATCTTCCCTGTCCCACCAGAACTTCTTTTATCTTTTTAATAAAATGGGGACTCGTCAAAATTCAATGTTCGCTGGATTGAACCCCAATAATCTTCAATTCCAGTGAATTCCAAACTTGAAAGACTTTGTAATGGAGGAAAATTTTGTAATCGTTGGAAAATTTCTGAAATTCCACTATCTAATTCTCGAACTAAACCTCGTTCAGTTTTATCTGTTGCTTCCATAAGTTTATCAAAGTCCTCACTCCATCCAAGTACTTTTTCTAAAATGTCAGGTTCCAATAAATCGGATTTTGAGAGTACATTTATTTGAGGTATATTAGCAAATCGATACAACACTGAGCCTGCGAGGAACATAGTCGAAATAAACCCATTTGGAAGGCGGCAAACTGCAGGATCGAATAAAAAAGTCACCACTTTTTGTGCATCTCCATATCCTAAAGAACTCACTACCATTGGACCTGTATTTCGAAATGCAAACAATTCCATTTGCCCGGGTGTATCAATTAACACTACGTCAGGATCATTGAATTCGGAAATTTCGAATTTCAAATCTTCAATACTTTCAATAATCATATCTGTAGCTGCGACTAATCCTCCATTTGGACCTAATCCATAACGCTCCATCACTTCTTCCAGAATAATGTAATCCCGGATATCCACATCAGGTGAATATGGAAGGTTTCGCACTCCTGGATCCAAATTCACGGTAATTACTCGCAGTTCATTATAATTAGACGACAAATGGTTATAGGTTGTAGCCACAAGGGTGGTTTTTCCTGATCCTGCGGGACCAATACAATAATTGAAAATCATAACAATTTCCTCAAAAAACTGCTCTAGTTCGTTTATACAAGGTAACAGTTCCATATCATTTTTTTCTTTTTCGAAAACACCATGAAGATGTATTAATAAGGAAAAGATGTCACAATCAAAATGTCGACAAGCTGAGGAGTCATTTCATGAAATATAGGTTCTCCAATAAAGAGGTACAAGATCAACTCTATGATTATAATTTCGATCCGGGCGTTCTTCCTAAAGATCGCCCAACGAAAGTAGAGATTTGGGACGAAACCTTAAGAGATGGAGAACAATCTCCCGGTGTTTACCTCACTCAAGAAGATAAAATCACTATAGCCAAAGCTCTGGATGATATTGGAGTTCCTTTAGTAGCAGTAGGATTTCCTGCCGTTTCAAATTCTGAATTGGAAACTGTGAAAGCGATTACTAGTGAAGGATATACTCACAGTAAGATTCTGGCTATTGCCCGTCCAAGAATCGGAGATATCGATGCATGTATTAATGCAGATGTTGATGAAATCGTTCTTTTCATTCCCACTTCACAACTCATGATGAATATCTTAAAACTCACTCCGGAAAAGGAAATCTCTTTGATTAAAGATATGATAGGTTATGCGAAGGAGCATGGGTTGGTTGTAAATTGGGTATCTGAGGATGCTTCAAGAGCTAAATGGGATCATTTAGAAAATGTTCACAGAGCTGCGGTTGAAAGTGGAGTTAAACGTCTAGTTATTGGAGATACTGTTGGTGTTCTCACTCCATCTTCAATTTCATATTTGATTCAGAAAACCAAAGCTGCTATTCAAGGCATCAACGGGAATGTAGGATTAGGTGTGCATATGCATAATGATTTCGGTCTTGCTGTCGCAAATACAGTAGAAGCAGTCTTGCAAGGTGCTGAATTTCCTCATACATGCGTAAATGGATATGGAGAACGAGCGGGGAATGCTGCGTTTGAAGAAGTGGTAATGAATTTAGAAAGACTAGGAATTAAAACAGGTATCAAACTCAACAAGCTATTTGAATTGAGTCAATTAGTAGAACGTTTATTTTGTCTTCCACTCAATATGCATAAACCTGTTGTAGGTCCATTTTCATTCAGTCATGAAAGTGGTTTACATGTAAATGCGATTTTAACACATCCCGCGACATATGAACCTATCAATCCTAAAATTGTTGGAAGAACACGAAAATTCTATTTGGGAAAACTATCAGGAAGTGGAGCAATTGTTAATGCTTTGGTGGAAAAACTCAAGCTCATTAATATGGATTTTCCCAAAGAAGTGCTTAGCAAAATTGTTGCTAAGGTAAAAGAACATCAAGAAAAAGCCCCTAAAGATGACATTCAAAAAATTTTCCAACGAATTAAGAAAGATCTTGAAAAAATAACTTCCGGTGTGAGTGATAAAGAATTTTATGCCATTGTCAGAGAAATCGGGGGAGAAGATTTGAAAGAAATTTTGAAAGATAAAAAAAATAAAAACTTGATGAATCTCTAATAGAAACTCCTTAAATGCAATAAGTACTCATTTTGTCAGCGATTCTATTCAAAACATTTTAATTTTAAGCCCTCTATGGTTTAGATAACTCTCTTGGAGGAAATATGATGTCTCAGAGATCAAACCGTGATCCCATCGAAGAATTACGCAAAAGCTTGAATAAGGTAATATTAATCAAAATAAAGAAGAACCGATTGTTTCGAGGTGTTTTAGAGAGCTTTGATCAACACCTTAATTTGTTCCTAAGTGATTGTACTCAAATCTATGAAATTGAAAATGAAGAAGGCGAGTTAGTAGAAGAACGTGAAGAACTTGGTGAAATTCTAATTCGTGGAGATAATGTTGTTTTCATTGAATTTGGTCAATAATTGAATTCTTCCAAGAATATACGCACGTAGTACTGAGGTATTACGTCCATCTAACACATTTCTCTCTCTATTTCCATTCCACAAATTTAAATAGGTAGAGAACTATTTTTTCTAGCGATCGACAAAAGTCTATCGTTACTATCAACACTATCTTATCTATCAAAAATTTACATAGGAAACAAAGAAAAATGTCAGACGAGAAACACGAGAAACAAGATGACCTCTCCGTATACATCGGTAACAGTCCAAAAATTAACTACATAACCGCTTCGATGTTTATAATCAAAAAGAATCGTTTCGTGTCGCTTAAAGCACGAGGAAGAGCCATTAATGCCGCGGTAGATGTAGCAGAAATCCTTAAAAACAAATTCGTGCCTGAAGCAGAATACGAAGAGATACGATTAAATACAGAACAACGCCCAAATCCTGATGGAAAGACATCTAACGTGAGTTCCATCGAAATCGATTTAATTATTCCGGAATCTAAAAGGGATAAACTCCCCTAGAAATTTTAACTTTCTATTTTTCCTTTTTACACGAATGTATGTTGTTAATGAACGCTGTTAACCACTCGTAACTTTCATTCGATAGTTTTCAAAAAATTTAAAAACTGTCTGTAAATAGAGCTCCTAGTCGTGAAACTGCACGACGTTAAAAATAACATACCGACAATCCATTGATACAGTCAGTAAAAGTGAAATAGTAATACTTCCAATCCTATGAGGTAATAAACATGTCCAGAAACGACAAAGAAAACGATCAGAGCGTATATATTGGCACACGGCCTATAATGAATTATGTAATGGCCGCCATGGTAATTTTGAACGAGGAAGATCCCAATTCTCCCTCAGGATTTAAGCATTGCACTATAAAAGCACGCGGCAAGCGAATTAGTCGAGCTGTGGATGTTGCCGAGATACTGAAGAAGAAGTTTGTGACAGATGCTATATACATTGACATCCGTTTAAGCACTGAGCAATTAAAAAATGCAGATGGAAAAGTTTCAAATGTAAGTAGTATCGAAATTGAAATTGCAAAGAAAGAAGCCGAGAAATAGGTAATTGGCTACGGAGATACACTTTTAACCACCTACCACATAATTTTAATCTCTTTTTCGTGGTAGATTTTGCAGTTAGCAAAATGTACTAATTTGTATCAACAATAATTATTTTTTGTAAATTCATACGAATACCAAAACCATTTTGGATCACCATTGAAATATTTCATATACATGAATTCAGAAATCAGTTGCATCGTTTGCCATACTAAACTCCTAGTGAGCACAGAGCATAAAATTCAAAGTGCAAATTATGTTACATGTGGAAATGGACATTTCCTTCACATCGATCCATGTTTAAAGATGTGGTTGCTAAATTCTGAAACATGTCCTGTATGTAATGCACGTTATACCCAACAAATTTTAGATAAGCATTCAAAAAAATCTCAAATAGATGAATTATTACCTCCAGAAGTACCCCATGATGAAAATGAAGTTGAAGAATGTATGGTGGTACTTGACAAACTAAATCGTGCAAAGAAACTTCTTCTGGAACAAAAATATGATGCTAGTCTTAACATAATTTTTGATATTTTAGATCATGATGATCCTAACAATGTAGACGCCAAATTCCTGATGGGAAAGGTCTATTTTCTGAGCGGAAGGTTCGATCTATCCATTAATACACTAATGCGCTTGGTGAAAAGACATTTTGAATACCCCTTGGCATTTTATTATTTAGGAAAGAATTTCGAAAGTGTCGGACTTGATGATAAAGCATTATGGGCATATCAACGTTCATTTGGTAATCTGAGTAAGATCATTAAGACTTCCTCTAAAGAATCATTAACCAAAAGTAAACTCACTAATATATATAATGAAGTTGCAAATATTCTTGCAAAACTCAAATCCGAACAAAAATAACTCCAGAAATCTACAGTAAATGCACTACATAATCGAAATGTCGCATGAGCATTTGAGTAAGAATTTTTTCTCTTAAACTGATGCTTGAATTATAATCATTTGCTAGTTTCGTGCCGTAATATGAGTTTATAAATACGGTATGATCGGTTTTAAGTAGTTTAATAAATGGAAAGGGAGAACCCATATGAAGGTAAATACTAAAATCGTTTATAATCAATATAGATTTTTCTGTATTCGTTGAACAAAGTTTCTGGATTGTTTTACTAAAGTCTTCAACAATTGCTTGATAATTTTTAAGACAGCGAATGTAAACATCTTTAAAATTCATCGAAGTACTGCGAGGAGGAATAATTGTGTAGGAATAATTAATGATTCCTGGTTTCTTGTCATAATCTTCTTCATAATCTGATATTTTTCCTCCAACTAGTATATTTTTCATTTGGAATCTCTTTGGTCCCATATCAAAGACATAGATATTGTGGTACTCTTCCAGATTTTGTATAAAATTCAAAAATTTTGCAGTGATTTCAGTTTTACCCACATTTGATTCTCCTACTATGAAAGTTTTTTTTCCGATACATTGGGAGAAAGAAAGTGGTTGAAAAACATTGCACATCCTAGGCTCTGAATATAATGTAAAACGGTTTTTAGAAAAAAGAGAAGATTTGGTATAAGTCACTAATCTATCATACAATTAAGCTTTCACCAAATTCCACATAAGTTATATTACGTTTCTGTAAAATCCATAAAATAATGAAACCAATTGAAGAACCCAATAACGATGATATTGCAAATCCACCCCAAAGAAATATTGTAGAAGCTGCATCCATAAATAGAAAACTGATGACAGCACCAATTCCTACAGTTCCAACTACTTCAAAAAATGCAGCATAAATTCGATATTTCTCTTTTTTAATCAAGGAGAATATTAATGCTACGCATCCTACAACTAAAGCTCCTGGAATACCTCCAGGAAATGCAAATATAGATCCAATTCCCGCACTGAATCTAATAATTGCAATAAATGTAGCAGCGATTACCGCCCAAAATGGCCCGAGAAAAACACCTGCAATAGCATTAATTAAGTGGGCAAATGGGTTAATTTTAAATCCTCCCAAATAAAAATAACCAAATGGATTAAGAAAACTCAATACTACTCCTAATGCCGTAAACATGGAAGTCATAGCTACTTTCATGGCAAGATTCTTCTTCTCAAGTCCTTTCATTAACCCTGGTAGGAGTGAAAGCAAAATTAAGGTAACAGAAACCAATAACATGATAAGAAATAACCAATAAAGGCTTCCAATAATCATTATACTTCTAAATGCATAAGATATGGGAATTCCAAAATTAGCAATAACCATTAGTGTTGTATTGAATAAAATGTACTCTTTTCTCTTCTTTAGGATTATTACTAAAGTAGTTGCGATAAATCCTATAGAGGGAAGAAGAACAAACACAAATGAAAGAATTTGTAATTCTTGGGCGGTTGCAGAGATCATAACAAACGCCCCTTCAATAATGAAATAAATTCCTCCGATAAAACTAATCAATAAGTATTTTCTTTTGAATAGTATTAACATAGAAACTGCAACTAAAATTGCATTAGCTAATCCCAGTGTGAAGATATACTGAAATTTTTGTTGATATATCGAAAATTCGAATAAGGATAACAGGATGAAGATGCCATGGATGGCGATAAATATTCCTAATAAGATACGGTAATCAAATCCTTGAATGTCTATTTTTTTCCGTGTACCGATGACCAAACCACCCAAAACTAAAAAAATGCAACAAAAGAGAATATTTAGGATCAAATCTTGCATATCTGTATACTACAAGCAATTCCCTAAAAAGCTTGTACTCAACTTGAGTGATCCTCGAATGGCTGCAAATAATTCAGAAAGAGAAATTATTCTTGCTAAAGTCAAGAAAGTAACAGATTATATCTGCAATACTCAAAAATATACTGAGCTTATTCCTGAAGTACGAACAAATATTGCTGTAGCAATGCCTAATGCAACCACGCTTCAAGAAATCGCGGGAGTCGATGGTCGTATTACAATTGTTGCGGGTATGCCCAAATGTGCAGGACCAATTATATTTGGTGCGACCAATCACACAGGAAGATTAGTTTTAACTGCGAAACAATTTGATCCAAGCATCTCAGTAGTAATAAATATCAAATATTCCCCTGAGCTCATCAAAAAATTAAAAAGTACCTCTCTTCTTTTAGTGGAAATAGATCGGACTAGCCAATCTAAAGAAACTAGTCAAACCGAGGATTCATCAATGAATTGGATAATTAAGAAAATCTATGAACAACATCAGAAAATTCCGGATATAATTTGGGATATAGGGGAAATTGGTAAAGAGCCCATGATTCGCTTGTTTGCGAAAAACGTAGATGAATTGCTAGATAAAATAAAAATAATTCTGGATTTAGTTTAGTTTGTTTTTTTTCCCTTTTCCGAATCTCTTTGTATCGAATCTTCCAGAATTTTAATTGCGCATAAGCTTCCACACATTGTGCACGGTTCATTTCTCTCAATCGGACCATCTCTCTCTCTGATTTGTTTTGCTTTCTCAGGATCTATTGCAATTCTTATTTGTTCATTCCAATCCAAGTCCTTTCGTGCACGATCCATTTTTCGATCCCATTGTGACGCTTTATTCCAATTTCTTGTAAGATCAATAGCATGTGCAGCAATCTTAAAAGCTATTACTCCTTCCTTTACTTCCTCTAATGTTGGTAAACCTAAGTGTTCAGCAGGAGTAACATAACAAAGATAATCAACTCCAGCCATACCAGCTATTACTCCTCCGATAGCCCCTACTAAGTGGTCGTATCCAGGAGCAATATCTGTAACTAATGGTCCTAAAACATAAAAAGGCGCACCATCACATACTGATTTTTGAAGTCGAATATTTTCTGCGATCTGATGAGCAGGAATATGCCCTGGACCTTCTACAATTACTTGAACGTTTTTTTCCCTAGCTCTTTTTACAAGTTTCGATAAAGTGAGAAGTTCTTGTATCTGGGGATAATCGGTAGAATCAAATATACAACCAGGTCGAAATCCATCACCTAGAGATAACGAGAAATCATAATTCTGAGCCATTTCTAAGAGATAATCAAAATTAGCATAAAATGGGTTTTCTTGATCGTTTTCTAGAGCCCACACTGCTGTAATTGTCCCTCCTCGACTCACGATTCCCATGTATCTAGGATTTTTTTTAATATATTCTGCTAAAGATTTAGTTACTCCAGCATGAATCGTAAAGAAGTCAACTCCTTCTTTAGCTTGTTCCTCCACAACAGAGAACATATCATCTTCTGTCATGTTTACGATTCCTCCTGCTTTCTCAATTGCACGTAACGCAATTTGATACATAGGTACGGTTCCCAAAGGCTCTTCAAGGTGCCCTAAAACTGCTTTACGGACATCTCGAATTCCCTGCTCCGTAGGTCCGGAGGTCAAATCCATTACGGTATCTGCTCCGTATTGCACTGAAATTTGTGCTTTTTTGACCTCATTTTGAATATTATATACTTTTTGAGAAGCTCCAATGTTACTATTGATTTTAACTGACAATCCTTCACCAATACCGAGTGGATTAGCTGAAGAGGTAGTGCTCTTAAAAATTACAATTCTTCCGCTAGCGATCCCTTTTCTAACTGTATCAACACTGAGATTCTCTTTCTTAGCAACAAACTCCATTTCTGGCGTGCTTTGACCAGCTTTTGCTTCTTTCATCTGGAGCATAACACAAAGAACAATCCGACAAAGCGTATTAATCTAATCATTTAGACTAATGAAAGTTCATTTAACAGTTTTTTAAGAGACTTAGTAATTTTATAATTTGGGATGTCCTCAATGGAAACAAAACGAATATCTGCTGCATCTGAATGTGCTTCCAGTGGGGGAATCTCTTTTCTTTCCCCAAATCTTTCATCAATAATTTCCATGTAATAGTTAATGAGCACATAGTGATACTTAATTTTCTTCTCTTCATCTAAAATTATTGTATCGACTAATCCCGCAAGATTTCCTGCTTCTACTTTAATAGTTGTTTCTTCTTGGAATTCTCTTTCTGCTCCTTCTTTACATGTTTCTCCTAACTTCAAATGACCACCTGGAATAGACCATAGATTCGCACCTGGATCATACTTTCGTTTTATAAGAAGTATTTTGTTTCGGTATAATAATAAACCCCCTACACCGATGTGAGGCCGTACAGGATACTTTCTTAAGTCATACTTTAATTTATCCAGTGCAGAATTTTCAGAAGGGTTCATACTCTTCGACTCATTTTTTTATAATTAACTTCTATTAGAAACCTTTTCCCCAAAGATGAGAACTTTATATCCAGAAGAAAATTTAAGATCATGAAATGAAAAAGGTAAATTTAGAAAAATCTAACGAGGAATGGAAGAAAGTTCTTTCTCCTGAACAATTCAAGATTCTACGACTGAAAGGAACAGAACCTCCGGGCACTGGTAAATTTTTGTATAATAAAGAGAAAGGAGTATACGTTTGTGGAGCTTGTGGAGCACCTTTATTCAAATCGAATGCGAAATTCGATTCAGGATGTGGATGGCCATCATTATTTGAACCCATCAGTAAAGATGCGATCATTGAGCAAAAGGACACTTCTCATGGGATGCTTAGAACTGAGACAATCTGCGCAAACTGTGGCGGACATTTAGGCCATGTGTTTAAAGATGGTCCAAGAGATAAGACTGGATTAAGATATTGTATCAATTCAATTTCTCTCGATTTTAATGAAGAATAATAATCTTATAGGATTTTTCTCTTTGTAATCAATTTTTAAATCTCCTTTATATCTGCTAGCTTACCTCTTTTTACTGAAGATGGAAAAGCAGTTAAATACTATTAAGGATCTTTTGGATATAATGAAAAATCGAAATAAAGAACGAAGAAAAAAACGAAGAAAAACCTTTCTAATAGTCTTTTCAATTGTAATTATAGTTATTGGAGGAACAATTCCTTTCTTACCTTTCATGTTGAATTGGGATCCAAAATATGGACCTCCAAGTCTAGAATTTCCTTTTCTGAATCCTAATGATGTGATTTGGTTGAGAGGATATAATTTGGTTGAAGAAGGGGATGCACCAAGCGATTACCATACAGGTATAGATTTAAAGATTGAAAATTCATCGATCATCTTATCTCCATGCACAGGAACAATCGGGTTAATTACATCAACGGTCCATGAAATTAAAGGACACATAATGATCAGCATTAATATTCGTATTAATCTCGCTTGGTCTGTAATGATTGTGTTTGAACCTTACTCTAACTCAACCGTTCTCCATGAAGAGCAATTGTCATTGATAAATGCGAAATTCGGTCAACATATCGAAACTGGAGACCAACTAGGTACTTTATTAAACGGAGGAGAATTTCCGCACATCCATTTTACAGTCAGACATAATTTCAAATCCGTATGTCCATTCAATTATTCCTCTCTAGCAGCTCAGACAATCTTTCTTGAAGTTGCTACTCGAACGAACAGTACAATTTGCTATCCATAATCTGGGGATTTTTTCTGTGGTTACTCCCCCAGATTAAAAAATGGTTTTTTTATTCTATCAGAAAAATAAATGTATTTTCCATTTCATTGATTGTTTTACTATGTTCGGAAATAATTTCTACTAACCAATCAAATACTGTTGGTCCAAGGCCTTTGGTGGCATTCTCTAATTCATTTTTAATTATAGAAATATTATCGGGATGACAAGTTTCCAAACGTTTCGACAATTGCTGAATCGTTTCCCCATAACCTAGTCGTTTTTTAGAGATAGTTATGTCTATCCACCGAATGGAATAACCTTTTAAAGGCATTAAATCGGAATGAAATAATTCATCAAATGCATCTAAATTTTTCCCCCACCATAATGGTAGGCAGAAAACCTCGCATATATGATCGTAGAATTCGTCTAATGTGGTAAATTTGCTACCATCAATGATAAAATTCGGTTGTTCCATAAAAATGAATGTAAAACTTATGTTTTATTTTAAACCATTTTTGTTTTGATCGAATTCAACCTTCAGTTTTAACGTCATATTTTTTGCAAATAATCTAGCATTGCTGAGATCTTCCTCATTTGGTCGACCTTTATTTATTCCTCCAAACAATTTGAGGAAACTATTCGTGTTCCAACCTGCACAGTTGAACTCTCCTATAATTTCATATCCCTTTTCATTCAAAAGTGCTTTGATTTTTCGGTGATTTTTCTCCAACTGTTCTAAAGTCATG
>JAEOUK010000740.1 GCA_016839385.1 Promethearchaeota archaeon | reverse complement strand
CTCTTTGGAAAAAAATCATTAAGGTTAAAAATCCCCCTCAATTTTTGAAACACTAGATTTGTTTACCTCCGCCTTTCGGCGGTGGTTTTTTTAAAAATACCAGTCCAAAAATAACTTCGTTCCATATAAGTTACAAATCCCAACCATTCCTTATCAAGTTTAACAGAATTTCAGTCGTTACTAATTTGTTTAATAATTGCATCTCACCTGATTCTTTTACTGAAAACATAAATTCCTTATCAATATAATTAAGAATCAAACTGCTTTCATTTAGGTATTTGTCAAATTCATTTTTTAAGGTAGTCCCGAACCAATATTCCCAATTTTCGAGATCTTCTTTGGGTGCTCTGTAACCGTTAAAAATATAGTCAAATCCTCTTATAAAAGGCCGGCTAACCTTGAAAAGTGGTTTGTTTCCTAGTGCATAAAGTGCTATTGGCATTCCATTTATATAAGTACTTTTCAATTTCGAATTGGACTTTATAAGTTTGGACAGCATTCTAAACTTTATAAAGGACTGATCCTTTCCATTTATAAACCTTTCTCTTTGTCCTAATTCACTAAATTCTGTTTCAAAGGCTAATCTTACTAGATCATAATCCAAAAATGGCTGACGAATTTTAAAGTAATTTCCTGCAATAGCAATTTCTCCACCAAAATATCTAGGATTCGCCTGATAAGTAATGTAGGACATCTTAGCTTCTGGCGATCGAGGGTCTCCGTACAAGTTCTGGATTTTATTTAATGATTTTCGAATATATTCTATAAATTCTGAATATCTCTTTGACAGTATTTTTTTAAACAAATTTTCATCGAGCATGACTTTTCCCGTTCTAAAAAACTCTTTTAATGGAGCAGATAATATACTGTAGTTAGTATTATAAAAGTCCCATCCCCTATAAAAGTCACCATTTATTCCACCTAATAAAACTAAAGGCGCATTATAAATTTCATAGAGTTTACTGTAAACATAGATTAGTGTTGATCGTAATATTGGTTGAGTCCCACCAGATAATCTTACCGTTTCATAAATTAAATTCGGTAGCTTTACAAGAAAATCATCATCAAAATAAATTTCCGAATGATTGTGGCCTAGTTTTCTAACAAATTTAGAAACTGACCTAAGATCATGAGAATTTCTAGTGCCATAAGTGTACAATTCAATTTTTGATTGTTCTGGCGCCAGTGACAAAATTGTTCTTGAATCAAAACCCCCACTGATCGCAACGATATTAGGCTGAGAAACTGAGTAATAATCAGCAACCCTATTTCTGAAAATTTCTACACATTTATCCAACGCCATTTTTCCCACGAGTACCTTTTCTGGTTTGATATGTAAATCTGCATACGAAATTTCCTTGATTTTTTTCGAATCTATTTGGAACGTTAATATGGTCACTGGCCGTATCTTATGAACATTCTTTAAAAAAGTAGTTCGGTCAATAGGGAAATTGAAGAATAAAAACTCATATAACCATTCCCTGTTAAATTCAGAATTAACTTTTAGCGTTGTAAAAGTTGATAGATTTGTAGAAAAAACAAAACAACCATCCAAATATCCATAATATAAGGGAAACTGGGAATTCTGATCACTAATAAGTGTGATGCTGCTATTTCCTTTATCATAGATCGCGATCGAAAATAAGCCTCTTAACGATGAAAACCAGGAATAATTCTCCTTTTGAAAATTATTAGCAATATCTTCCCAAGGAAGGTTCTTAAAGCCAATTACATCACCTCCTAATAGGATTATCATGTCTTGATCCTCATAAAGGTTACTTCCTTCATCACTAGACTCTCCTGGAAATGAAACAGATGCAAAAAACTCCTCGATCCTTACACTTTCAGTAATATTGGTTCCGACCAAATTCAAGGATTTTTCAAAAAGAACTTCGTCATAAGAATCTTCATTTGAACTAAATATTCCACAAAAATTCAGCATATCATTTAAAAATTTTGGTTAAATCAGAATTATGGAAAATTGATCAAATTGATGGGTGTTCCATCAAAAAAGGCTTCAACGTTATTTTGAATCATCAAAAAACTTTTTTCATTAGATTCCTCAGTGTTCCAAGCGTTATGAGGAGTGAGCAATACATTCGGAAATGTAAAATACGCATCATCTGGAGAAATTGATTCAAAAATTTCCGTTTCAACGCCGTATCCAAGTATTATTCCTTTATCCAATGCCCTTAAAACAGCACACTTATCGACTAAATTCTCTCTGGCACAGTTAACCAGAATCGCCCCTTGCTTAATTATTTTTAATTCATTCTCACCTAAAATGTGATATGTTTCCTCATTCAGTGGCAATGCCAGAATTACGACATCACTATTTCTTAATAGATATTCTAAATCTGTCATCGCTATTCCTGAATGTTCTGCTCCACTCTTATTTATCGCAAGTATCTTCATATCGAATCCCTCTCCAATTCTTGCAACTCTTTTTCCTACTTCTCCTAGCCCTATTATTCCTAACGTTTTCTTATAAATTTCAACTCCCCGAAAAAGGTCAATATTATTCTCGCCTGTCTCTCTTGTGGCCCGAGAAAATTCAGAAATCCTTTTGGAGAGATTCAAGGTCATTCCCCAGATATGTTCCGCAGTAGATTGGGCATTGCAACCCCTCGTT